>CAZRJG010000007.1:0-56765 GCA_964600365.1 uncultured Acidimicrobiia bacterium | reverse complement strand
CGTCTCGGAAGCTGAGGATGCGGACCGACGCGAGGAACCTCGCCGGTCGGTACATGTCCCACACCCACGCGTCCTCGAGGAGGATCTCGAAGTAGACGGTTCCGTTCCGTTCCTGCTCGCGGACGTCGACGGAGTTGGCGAGGTAGAAGCGCCGTTCGGTTTCGACGACGAAGCGAAAGAGCGGAAGGACGTCGCGATACTCGCGGTAGATCTGGTACTCGACCTCCGACTCGAACCGCTCCAGATCGCCCTCGTGCACCCTCGTTCCCTCCTTCTCCACGTGACCGTGGGGGCAGCATACCGGTGCGCCGTTCTGGGTCCATGGCCGAATCGAACCACACCGCTGTGACACCGGGTCGTGCCGGGGCGTGACCGGATTCCGTCACAGCCGGGCCATACGTTCGCCACATGTACGCATCCGTCCTCGCAGCAACCCAGGTCGGTGTGGAGCCTCGCCCTGTCCTCGTCGAAGCCCACGGCCGCGGGTCCGGGCGCACGCGGTTCTCGATCGTGGGCCTCCCCGACACGGCGGTGCGGGAGGCTGCGGAGCGGGTCCGCTCGGCGGTGGCGGCGGCGGGAGTCCGGGTACCGAAGAACGTCCTCGTGAACCTCGCCCCCGGCGACCTCCGAAAGGAGGGTCCGACGTTCGACCTCCCGATTGCACTGGCAGCAGTCCGTGCCGGGGGCCCCGGTGTGGGACCCCCCGTGGTGTCGGCGGGCGAACTTGCCCTCGACGGCTCGGTACGGGGCACCAGGAACGCGATCGCCGCTGCGATGGTGGCGGCCAGCCACGGGGCGGTCTGCCTCCTCCCCGACGAGGCAGCGCCGCTTGCCGCACTCGTGCCGGAGGCAGACGTCCGCCTCGTGTCCTCGCTCGCCGAGGCGATCGAGGCGAGCCGGACGGGGGAGGGGCGCCGCCCAGCGCTGTCGGTCCCCGGGGCTTCGCCCCGTACCGCCGACCTCTCGGTGGTGCGTGGGCAGGCCGATGCCCGTCGGGCGCTCGAGGTGGCCGCGGCCGGTGGGCACCACCTGTTCCTCGTCGGGCCGCCGGGCACCGGCAAGTCGCTCATCGCGTCGTGCCTCCCGTCCGTCCTCCCGAGGCTCGAACCGAGGGAGGCCTTGGAATCCGCGCTCGTATGGGCCGCAACCGGTGCCGATCGGCCCGATCCGACGATCCCCCCGTTCCGGGCGCCCCACCACTCTGCGTCCTCGGCGGCGCTCCTGGGAGGCGGGTCGGGCCTTCCGTCGCCCGGCGAGGTCTCGCGGGCACACCTTGGGGTCCTCCACCTCGATGAGCTCGGGGAGTTCCCGCCGCACCTCCTCGACGGGCTCCGCCAACCCCTCGAAGAGGGCGTGGTGACGATTGCGAGGCGAGGGGTGACGGCCCGGTTCCCGAGCCGGTTCCAGCTGGTGGCGTCGACGAACCCGTGCCCGTGCGGGTACTCAGGCGACCGAAGGAGGCCCTGCCGCTGCGGACCGACCCAGCTCGAGCGATACCGACGCCGGTTGAGTGGGCCGATCCTGGATCGGATGGATGTGCGTGTAGCCGTCGGCCAGCCGAGCACGGAGTCACTCCTCGGGGACCCCGGCGAGGCGTCCGCAGCAGTGGCCGAACGGGTGGCGGCGGCACGCCGGGTCCAGGCCGAACGCGGATCACTGAATTGTGCGCTCGATCGGGAAGGACTGGACGCAGCGCCGGTCGACGGCGACGCCGCGGGACTCCTCCGCCGGGCGCTCGAGGCGGGCAGGCTCAGTGGCCGTGGATTCGACCGGGTTCGGCGGGTCGCCAGGACCATTGCCGATCTTGCCGGTTCCGAGGTCGTGGGCGAAGCCCACGTCGCCGAGGCGCTCTCCTTCAGGGGCGACGATGTCGGATGATGCCCTCGCACTTGCGTGGTCCGGCCTCCGGCCCGATCGGTTGGCCCGCCTGGTCGATGCGAGTGGTTCGCCGGAGGCGCTCGCAACGCGGATCCGGGCAGGGAGGGAGTCACTGTCGGGGGAGGTCCAGCGTGCCCTCGATCGCCCCGCCGATGACCTTCGTCGACGTCTGGGGCACCTCGGCGTCGCGTTCGTCGTGCGAAACGACTTCCCGAGGGCGCTCAGGGCGATCGAGGAGCCCCCTGCCCACCTGTTCGTCCGGGGGAGCATGCTCGAGGATCGGGCGGCGGTGGCCGTGGTGGGGTCCCGATCGGCAACCGCCTACGGAGTTCGGATCGCCCGACGGCTCGGAGCCACGCTTGCCGAGGCAGGGCTCGTGGTGGTGAGTGGTCTGGCACGGGGCATCGATGGGGCAGCGCACCTCGGGGCACTGGACGCCGGGGGCGTCACCTGGGCGGTGCTCGGGTGTGGCATCGACCGGTGGTACCCCCGTTCCCATAGTGAGCTGGGGCGAAGGATCCTCACGGAGAGTGGTTGCGTCCTCTCCGAGTTCCCGCCCGGCGTGCCGCCGGCGCCGTGGAGGTTCCCCCTCCGCAATCGTGTCATCGCTGGCCTCTCCATGGCGGTTGTCGTCGTGGAGGCAGCCGTGACCGGGGGAGCGCTCATCACCGCCCAACGAGCCCTCGACCAAGGACGTCCCGTCTTCGCCGTTCCGGGCGACATCGATCGGCCGACCTCCGAGGGCTGCAACAGACTGATCGCCGATGGCGCGGTGCCCGTGACGACCGAGGCGGATCTGCTCGAAGGTCTCGGCTTCGTGCGCGCCGTCGAGTCCGACCCGGCGCCGGTCGAGGGTCTCGAGGCGGTGAGTCCTCTCGGGTCCACTCCGGAGGAGGTGGGCCGAGCACTGGGAGTGGAGGGCGATGCCCTCCGCGCGCAACTCGGGCGATGGGAGGTTGCGGGGTTCGTGGCCCGCAAGGGCGGGTTGGTGGTGCGGCTCTGAGGCGCCGGAGGGGTCGCGGCAAGCAAGGGGGTGGTCACTACACTGCGTGGCAATGTGGGGGACGCCCTCTTGACCACGAATGATGCTGACGCGCCCTTGGCTGACTCGCGCGTCCAGGAGCTGTGGGACTCCTTCAAGACAACCGGTGACGAGCGTACGCGCGAATCGCTCATCCTCCACTACTCGGGTCTCGTGAAGTTCGTCGCGGGTCGTGTCGGCGTTGGCCTGCCCAAGAGCGTGGACCAGGCCGACCTCGCCTCCTACGGCCTCTTCGGCCTCATCGATGCCATCGACAAGTTCGACCCGGAGCGCGGATTCAAGTTCGAGACGTACGCGATCTCTCGGATCCGGGGCGCCATCCTCGATGAGCTCCGGGCCCTCGACTGGGTGCCACGTTCCGTGCGCGCCAGGGCGAGGGAGATCGACCGGGTGATCGGTGAGCTCGAACACACATTGGGGCGCTCGCCTTCGGATGAGGAGATCGCGGACAAGATGGATATGCCGGTGGAGCAGCTCCAGGATCATCTCGGGGAGATCTCCCGACTCGGTGTGATCGGACTCGAGGACACCCTCGGCGGCATGCCCGATGCCCCTACGATCGGCGACCGCGTCTCCGACCGCCGGGGTCTCAGCCCCGAATCGGCGTTCCACGACCAAGAGATGAAGCACCTCCTCGCCGATGCGATCAACCGGCTCCCCGATCGTGAGCGCCTCGTGCTCACGCTCTACTACTACGAGGGAATGACGCTTGCGGAGATCGGCACGGTGCTGTCGGTGACCGAGTCACGGATCTGCCAGATCCACACCAAGTCGCTCATGAGCCTTCGACACCGGCTGAGCGACCGCAACCTCACCTGATCATCTCCGGCGGGGCAACGGGCCCCTACCGCTCCCACGGGGCCACCCGACAGGTGCAAGTCCCACGCCCGACCTACACTCCCCACCAATGTCACACGCCCGGGGGAGGTCCCTCGGTCGGGGTTCATCCCCGATGGGACGGCTCACCAGCCACCAGCGCCGAGAGGCGCCGCCCGGGCGGAGGAATCAACCGAGAACCAAGGAGCAGACGATGGCAGTCGTGTCCATCAAGCAGCTGCTGGAGGCTGGTGTCCACTTCGGCCACCAGACCCGGCGCTGGAATCCCAAGATGGCCCCCTACTTGTACGGGGACCGCAACCAGATCCACATCATCGATCTCCGCAAGACGGCCGAGCTCATCGAAGAAGCAGCGGCATTCGTGAGGGACACCGCCTCCAAGGGCGGGACGGTGTTGTTCGTCGGCACGAAGAAGCAGGTGCAGCAGCCCCTCGCCGAAGAGGCCGAGCGTGCCGGTCAGCCGTACGTCAACTACCGCTGGCTCGGCGGGATGCTCACGAACTTCCGCACCATCCAGAAGCGCATCTTCTACATGAAGGAGCTCCTCGGGATGGAGGAGTCGGGTGAGATGGAGGCCCTTCCGAAGAAGGAGCGGCTCCGCCTGCGCCGTGAGCTCGAGAAGCTCCAGCGGAACCTCGGCGGCGTCGCCGGGCTCCAGCGCCTTCCCTCGGCGATGTTCGTCGTGGATCTCAACGAGGAGCACATTGCCCTCACCGAGGCGAAGCGACTCAACATCCCGATCATCGGCCTCGTCGATTCCAACTGCGACCCGACACTGGTCGATTACGTGATTCCGGGCAACGACGATGCCGTCCGTTCGGCCCAGCTCATCGCCTCGGTCATCGCCGACGCCGTCATCGCCGGCAAGGCGGGCATCGATGAGGCCGAGCTGACGACCGAGACCGAGGAGTAACCGACCATGGCCATCACCGCCAAGGACGTCCAGAAGCTCCGGCAGGCAGCCGGCGTTGGGATGATGGACGCGAAGAAGGCTCTGACCGAGACCGATGGGGACATCGACGCCGCCATGACGATCCTGCGTGAGCGGGGCCTCGCAAAGGCAGCGAAGCGGGCAGAGCGTGATGCATCCGAGGGTGTCATCGGCTCCTACCTGCACGAGCAGGGCGGCCGAGTCGTCACGGGCGTGCTCGTCAACCTCGCTTCTGAGACAGACTTCGTCGCCAAGAGCCCCGAGTTCGTCGACACCGCCCGCGACATCGCCATGCACATCGCATGGGCGAAGCCCCGGTGGATTACTCGCGACGAGGTCGATCAGGCCGAGCTCGACTCCGAGAAGGACATCATCGCCAAGCAGGCCGAGAACGACGGGAAGCCGGAGCACATCATCCCGCAGATCGTCGAGGGCCGGATCAGCAAGTTCTATGAGGACAACGTCCTGCTCGACCAGACCTTCGTGAACGCAGAGAAGTTCGAGGGCACCGTCGAGGAGTACGTCCAGGCGCTTGCGATCAGGATGGGTGAGAACATCTCTATCAGGTCCTTCAGTCGACTCGCCGTCGGCGAGGAGTAGATCGACGTGACCGCCTCCCCCGACACCCCACGGAGAGTCCTCCTCAAGTTGTCGGGGGAGGCGTTCGCCGATGCCGACACCAAGTACGGCATCAGCACCGAGGTCGTTTCGGCTGTTGCCGAGCAGGTCTCCGAGGCGCACGAAGCCGGTGTGCAGATCGCCATCGTCGTCGGTGGCGGCAACATCTTTCGGGGGGTCTCGCAGGCCGCTCGGGGCATGGATCAGGCAGCAGCCGACTCCATGGGCATGCTCGCCACGATGATCAATGCGATCGCCCTGCGCGACCTCCTCGAACGCCAAGGCGTCCCGACGCGGGTGCAGTCGGCGATCGAGATGCGCCAGCTGGCCGAGCCCTACATCAGGCTCCGAGCGATCCGTCACCTCGAGAAGGGGCGTGTCGTGGTGTTCGGTGCGGGAACGGGTAACCCGTTCTTCACCACCGACACCGCCGCAGCGCTCCGTGCCGTCGAGATCGGCGCCGACGTGGTGTTGAAGGCCACGATGGTCGATGGCGTGTACGACCGCGACCCCCGGGGCGACGACACGGCGACACGGTTCGACGAACTCACCTTCATGGAGGTCGTGTCCCGTGAACTCCAAGTGATGGACCTCACGGCCATTACGATGTGCAAGGACAACAACCTCCCGATCCGCGTGTTCGACATCGGTGTTCCCGGGAACATCGTGAAGGCCGTGACCGGGGAGGCTGTGGGCACGCTCGTCCACTGACGAAAGGCAGCGAATGATCCAGGAGCTCCTCGAAGACGCGGAACTCCGCATGGACCAGGCCATCGAGCACATGTCGAGTGAGTTCGGCACCGTGCGCACGGGCCGTGCGAACCCCCAGATCCTCCATCGGATCCAGGTCGACTACTACGGAACGAAGACCCCGCTCCAGCAGCTCGCGACCTTCTCCGTCCCGGAGCCCCGTCTGCTCGTCGTCCAGCCCTTCGACAAGGGCTCGATGGGCGACATCGAGAAGGCAATCCTCGAGTCCGATCTCGGTCTCTCCCCTGCGAACGACGGCCAGGTGATCCGCCTTGCCTTTCCCACGCTCACCGAGGACCGCCGCAAGGAGCTCATCAAGGTCGTCCGTGCCATGGCCGAGGAGGGTCGGATCGCGATCCGCCACGTCCGCCAGAACACGAAGAAGCACATGGAGGACCTCCACGGCGAGATCTCCGACGACGACATCACCCGAGGTGAGAAGACCCTCCAGGACCTCACCGACCGCCACACCTCCCGCATCGATGATCTCCTCTCCGACAAGGAGAAGGAATTGTTGGAGGTGTAGGTGTCCGACGACGAGCACAGGGATGACGAGCACAGGGACGGCGACGACGCCGAGATCGTCGAACTCCCCTTCGGAGTGATACCCGAAGAGGATGACGCCGGCCTCGTACTCCCTGAGGACCCCGAACTCAAGGCAGCGCTCGAAGAGGTGAAGGCGGCTCTGGCAGAGGTGCCTGCGCCCGAAGGCACTCCGGACCTCGCCGCCGACGCCGAGGACGCGCCGATCAATGGTGAGGAGCCCTCGGACTTCACCCACGACGACTACCGGGACGCCACCACCGAGGCCTATGCCGGCCTCGCCGACATGGTGCGAGAAGCCGATGAGGCCACCGATGTCGAGCAGGCGATGTCGGTCCAGATCCCCGGACTCGGCTCTGGCATCGTCGGTTTCGACGACATTCGTGGGGACGAAGCCGAGGCCGCAGAGGCTGCTCCCGACGAGTTCGACGAGGAGATCCTCGGCGAGATCGAGGAACACCGGAAGCGTCGGCGCAACCTGCAGCAGCGCTTCGCGACCAGCCTGGGGCTCGTCGGCATCGCCGCCCTGGCCATCTACTTCGGTGCGGGTTGGTTCGTCTCGCTCATCGGTTTCATCGCCTTCCTCGCGACCGGCGAGTTCTACGCCGCCGCCCGTCGCAGTGGCTACAACCCGGTTGCCGGCATCGGACTGCTTGCAGTCATTGGTGCGTTCGTCGCCGCATGGCATCTCGGAGCGGCCGGAGTGGCGGTCGCCGCGGTGCTTTCGCTCCTCGTGCTCGTCCTCTTCTACGTGGTGAACGAGCGACGCAACCCGCTCGCCAACCTCGGCGTGACGTCGCTTGGCTTCCTCTGGGTGGGCACCGGAATGGCATTCCTTGCCCCGATCACCCGAGCGGACGGGTGGGAGCAGCTCGCTGCGCTCATCGTCCTGACCGTGGCTGGACACGATGTGGGCGCGTTCTTCGTCGGTCGGCAGTTCGGATCCCATCTCATGGCGCCCCAGCTCAGTCCGAAGAAGACGATCGAGGGCCTCGTCGGCGGGATCGCCCTCGGGTTCGGGATGGCGATCGCACTCTCGTACCTCCCGTGGTTCTCGGACGTGATCGACCTGCGCCTTGCACTCGTCACGGGCGCAGTGACTGCGGTCATGGCCCCCCTCGGAGACCTCGCCGAGTCCCTCGTGAAACGGTCGCTCGAGACGAAGGACATGGGCACGCTCCTGCCCGGCCACGGTGGGGTCCTCGATCGGATCGACTCGTACGTGTTCACGCTTCCCGTCTTCTTCCTGGCGTTCAGCCTCCTCGGCCTCCTCCCGTGAACGTCGTCGTCCTCGGGGCGACCGGCTCGATCGGGCTCCAGGCCCTCGACGTCTGCGACCACCTCGGCATCGTGCCGACTGCCCTCGCGTCGGGGCGTGGGGGTGCCGGGTTCGAGGCGATCGCCGATCGGTATCCCAACGCGATCCTCGCCGTGGCCGATCCCCTTGACGCCGAGCGCCTCAAGAGCCGGTACCGGTCCCGCATCGTGTTCGGGCCCGGCCAGGTCACCGCCCTCGCAGCGACGAGGGATGCCGTCGTGGTCAATGCCATCGTCGGGTTCGCAGGGCTCGACGCCACGCTCGCCGCCCTCACGGTCGGGAATCGACTCGCGCTGGCGAACAAGGAGAGCATGGTCGCCGCCGGGCCCCTTGTGAACGAGGTGCTCTCCGAGGGTGGGGGAGAGCTCATCCCCGTGGACAGCGAGCACTCGGCGCTCCACCAGTGCCTCGTGGGAGAGGAGATTGGTTCGGTCAGACGCCTCGTGCTCACCGCGTCGGGCGGTCCTTTCCGAGGAAGGACCCGGGAGGTGCTCGCCGACGTCACCCCCGAAGAGGCGCTCGCACACCCCACCTGGGACATGGGCCCCCGGATCACGATCGACTCCGCTTCGCTGGTGAACAAGGGACTCGAGGTGATCGAGGCGCACCACCTCTTCTCGATCCCCTTCGACGCGATCGACGTGGTGGTCCACCCCCAGAGCATCGTGCACTCGCTCATCGAGTTCGTCGACGGCTCCTTCAAGGCCCACATGGGCGCCCCCGACATGCGCATCCCCATCCAGTACGCCCTCACACACCCCGGTCGCATGGCGCGGGACGCCGACTTCGAGCTCGTGGGTTCCGCCCTCACCTTCGTGGCGCCGGATCGCGAGACCTTCCCCGCCTTGGACCTGGCCTACGCGGCCGGCCGGGCGGGAGGTGTTGCGCCAGCGGTGTACAACGCCGCCGATGAGGTGGCCGTCGAGGCATTCCTCGATGAGCGGATCGGCTTCCTCGACATCCCGGCGGTGATCTCCAAGGCGCTCGACGAGTTGGGAAGCGGTGTGGCGACGACGGCCGAGGAGATCCGAACGGCAGATGCCGCAGCCCGGCGACTCGTGAGCGAGTGGACCGGGGCGGCGTAGGCGAGCGCCGCCCGCCTGTACGACGGGGTCGTCCCTAACCTCGTGCCCACGATGTTGGGCTCCATAAGCGGCGCGGTCACCATGGTGGTGGCACTCCTCGGGTTCGTCATGATCCACGAAGCCGGGCACTTCCTCGCGGCCAAGGCGGCAGGCCTCAAGGCCACCGAGTTCTTCATCGGCTTCGGGCCCCGCGTGTGGTCGTTCCGGCGCGGTGAGACGGAGTACGGGTTTAAGGCCATCCCCGCGGGCGGATACGTGAAGATCGTCGGGATGAACCCCTACGAGGAGATCGCCCCCGAGGACGAAGGCCGCACGTACCGGACGGCAACGACCAGCCAGAAACTCTTCGTGATCCTCTCGGGGATCGCCCTCAACTTCTTGCTCGCGTTCGCAATCCTCTGGGGAATCTTCGTGGGGTACGGCGACCAGGAATGGGTCCCGAACACGACCGTGTTCGCCGTCGTGGAGGACTCGGCGGCTGCCCTTGCCGGGATCCGGGAAGGCGACGTCCTGCTGTCCGTGGACGGCGCTCCCCTCGCCACGTGGGACGACGTCGTCGAGCACGTGGGGTCCCGTCCCGGCGAGTTCGTCGACGTGGTCGTCGAACGAGGCGGGGCGACGATCACCCTGACGGCGACCATCGGCGTGAACGAGGAGAACCCGACGCAGGGATTCCTGGGCGTTGGTCCGGACGCCGAGTTGGTCGTCACCGAGATCGGGTTCTTCGAAGGCGCTGGGCGCGCAGGCGAGGAGGTCTGGCGCCTCACCGGGATGGCGTACGGCTTCATCGGTGATCTCGTGCGCCCATCGACGATCGGTGAATTGGTGAGCGGCGTGGGCGGCGGTGAGATCACCACCGAGGCGCGGCCCGTCTCGATCGTCGGCCTCGCCCAGATCGGCTCGCAGGCGAGTGAGATCGGGCTCGCCAACCTCCTCTATCTGCTCGCGTCGATCAACGTGATCCTCGGGGCCTTCAATGTGATCCCGCTGCTCCCCCTCGATGGCGGCCATGCGGCGATCGCCGTCTACGAGAAGGTGTTCCGCCGCCCGGCGAACCTCCAGGCCCTCGCACCGATCGCGGCTGCGGTGATCGCCCTCTTCGTGTTCATCGGGGTGCTGTCGATCCTCCTCGACATCACGAACCCGTTCCAGTTCTGACGGCCGTCCGTGCCCTCCGACGGCGACGTATCCTCTGTGACCACATGATCGAACGTCGCCCCACCAAACAGATCCATGTCGGAGACGTCGCCGTTGGCGGCGGAGCCCCCGTCTCGGTGCAGTCGATGACAACCACCAAGACGGCCGATGTCGATGGCACGCTCGCCCAGGTGTACGCCCTCAAGGGCGCCGGCGCCGACATAGTGCGGATCACCTGCAACGACGCCGACGCTGCGGCGGGTCTCGCCGAGATCGTCCCGCGCTCACCGGTTCCGATCATCGCCGACATCCACTTCAACCACCGGATGGCGCTCGCCTCCCTCGAGGCCGGGGTCCAGGGCCTCCGCCTCAACCCCGGCAACATCCGGGATGAGAAGAAGATCAAGGAAGTCGCCGTCGCTGCGAAGGAGCGGGGGATCCCGATCCGTATCGGCGTCAACGGCGGCTCGCTCGACAAGGACCTCCTCGCCAAGTACGGCACCGCGACTCCCGAGGCCATGGTGGAGTCGGCGCTCATGGAGATCCGCTACCTGGAGGATGTCGACTTCAGCGACATCAAGATCTCGGTGAAGAACTCCCACGTCCCCACGATGGTCGACGCCTATCGGCTGTTGTCGGACACCGTCGACTACCCCCTCCACCTCGGGGTGACCGAGGCCGGCCCCATCCCCGGTGGGATCATCAAGGGGGTGGCCGGCATCGGCACGCTCCTCCTCGAGGGGATCGGCGACACGATTCGTTTCTCGCTCACGGCCGACCCCGTCGAAGAGGCGAAGACCGGGCGAGCACTCCTCGAGTACCTCGACCTGCGTGAGCGGACGGGGCTCGACCTCATCGCCTGTCCATCGTGTGGCCGGGCCGAGGTCGATGTGATCGAGGTGGCGAACGAGGCCCAGGCCAAGCTCGAGGAGGCCGGGCTCGCCATCCAGGTCGCCGTCATGGGGTGCGTGGTGAACGGCCCCGGGGAGGCCCGTGAGGCCGAACTCGGCATTGCCGCCGGGAAGGGCAAGGGCCACCTGTTCATCAAGGGCCAGGTGGTTCGGGTCGTGCCCGAGGCCGAGATGGTCGACGCCCTCGTCGACGAGGGGAAGAAACTCGTCGAGGAAGGCGTCGAAGCCCGCCTCGCCGTCGCCGATGCGAACGCCGAGAAGATCGCCGCAGCCGAGCGGGAGCAGCTCCTCACCATCCAGGGCGACGCCAACCGCGCCAAGGAGCGGCGTGCCCGGGTGACCGAGATCGCCGAGGGATGATCGATCCCGTCGCCATCGCTGACGCGATGACGGCTCGTCTCGCCGCCCAGGGGGATCCTGAGCGGGCAGTGGCCCAGCGGGCGTACCTCAAGAGTGACCTCACCCACCTCGGCTGCACCGTGCCGACCATCCGAAAGGCGGCCACGCAGACCGCCAAGGAGCACGGCCTCGATGTGGAGGGTGTGCTCGGCGTCGCTGAGGCACTGTGGGTCGAGCCGGTCCACGAACGGCGTCTCGGGGCCGTCGAACTCGTGCGGACCCGGGTTGGCGACCTGAACCCGGACCATCTGCCACGGCTCGAAGCCATCCTCAGGGAGTGCAGGGGATGGGCACTCCTCGACCCCCTTGCCCTGGAGCTCGGCGACCTGCTCGAAGGCCCACGTGGCACCCCCACGCTCGATCGATGGGTGAGCGACGACGACGTCTGGATGCGTCGCGCGGCCCTCCTCGCCCATCTCGGGCCGCTCAGGGCGGGGCGGGGCGACTTCGACCGGTTCGGTAGGTACGCCGACGCCATGCTGGGGGAGAAGGAGTTCTTCGTGCGCAAGGCGATCGGGTGGGTCCTGCGGTCTGCGAGCAGGCGGGATCCCGAACGGGTGGCTGCGTGGGTGCTTCCACGCGCTCCCCGCATGTCCGGCGTGACGTACCGGGAGGCGGTGAAGTACCTCCTTCCCTCCGACGTCGACCGAATCGCTTCTGCCCGGGGCTGAAACGAACCCGGGCCATCCCGGGGCGCTCACTACCCTCTCGCTCCATGCGCTGGTCCCAGGCCTTCATCCCAACCCTCCGTGACGACCCCTCCGAGGCGGAGGCGGCGAGCCACCGCCTCCTCATCCGGGCGGGCTACATGCGCCAGCTCATGGCGGGCCATTACTCCCTCCTCCCCGCGGCCATGCGCGTCAGGGAGAAGGTCATTGCCATCATCCGCGAGGAGATGAACGCCATCGGGGGTCAGGAGTTCCTCCTCCCCACGATGCACCCCTCGGAGGTGTGGAGAGCGTCGGGCCGTTGGGACTACATGGGTGAAGAGATGTTCCGGCTGACGGACCGCAAGGGCGCCGAGCTCGCGCTTGGCATGACCCACGAGGAGATCTTCACCACGGTCGCGACGGAGCTCGTCTCGTACAAGCGACTTCCCCAGACCTGGTACCAGTTCCAGACGAAGTTCCGCGATGAGCCCCGCCCCAAATCCGGCCTGCTCCGGGTGCGAGAGTTCACCATGAAGGACTCGTATTCGTTCGACCTCGATGAAGCCGGACTCGACGAGTCCTTCGACCGCCACTACGAGGCGTACGTGAGGATCTTCGAGCGCATGGGACTCGAGGCGATTCCCGTCGAAGCCTCGGTTGGAGCGATGGGCGGAACCGGGTCGACCGAGTTCATGGTTCGTTCCGAAGCAGGGGAGGACTGGATCGCAACCTGCTCGTGCGGCTACGCGGCGAACCTCGAGAAGGCGACGAGCACACTCCCCGCGATCGATGATCCTGCCGACGTACCCGCCGCCGAGCCGTTCCCCACGCCCGGCGTGCGAACGATCCAGGACCTCGTCGATCTCACAGCTCTTCCCGCCGATCGACAGGTGAAGACCCTCGTCTACATCGCCGACGACGAGCCAGTCCTCCTCCTTCTCAGGGGTGACCACGACCTCATGGAGCAGAAGCTCATCGACGGGATCAGCACCGGGCAGGTCCGCCCCGCCCACGAGGAGGAAATCGTCGACCTCCTTGGCGCTCACCCCGGGTCGCTCGGAGCGGTTGGTGCAACGGGCCATCGGATCATCGCCGATCCAGCGCTGTCGGGTCGGCGCGGCATGATGACCGGGGCGAACGAGGACGACGTCCATCTCCGCAACGTCGACGTGGGCCGGGACATAGACGTCTCTGAGTGGATGGAGCTCCGATCGGTCTCCGCCGGCGAGGCCTGCATCGAGTGCGGTGCATTCATCTCACTCGACAAGACGATCGAGCTCGGACACATCTTCAAGCTCGGTCGCATGTACACCGAGGCGCTCGGCGTCACCGTCCTCGACGAGGACGGCAAGGCCCGCGTGCCGATCATGGGTTCCTACGGCATCGGCGTCGAGCGGGCACTGGCCACCGCCGCCGAGGTCCACCATGATGAGCACGGCCTGGCCTGGCCCATGGCACTCGCGCCTTGGGAGGTCGTCATCACGGTCATCCGACCCGACGATGAGGCAGCCGGTCGCGAGTCGGAGCGGATCTACTCCGAGCTCGCAGACGCTGGTATCGAGGTGATCCTCGACGACCGTCCGGAGCGCCCTGGCGTGAAGTTCGCCGATGCCGAGCTGGTGGGCATACCCGTCCGGCTCACGGTCGGCCCTCGGGGCCTCGCTGACGGGATCGTTGAGTTGGTCGAGCGCGGCACTGGGGTCAAGCGCGAAGTTCCCGTCGCCGATGTGCTGAGTGAGGTCGTCGACCTCGTCACCTCCCGGCGCTGACGGTCGGGTCAGCAGGGTTCGCCGAGGAGGCAGGTGGCCCCCACCTCCACGGGAAGCGCGCCCTCGATGCGCTCGTACATCGACTCTGCGGTCGTGTAGCCGCGTGCGATGAGGCGCATGCCGTCGTCGCCTTCGAGGACAACGGTGGGGAAGGACTGCACCCCGATCGCCCGGGCCCACGAGAAGTCCCGCCACGTCTCCTTGATCACCTCTGGGGACTGCCACGCCTCGAGGAACGCTTCGGCGTCCACCGGATGGTGGCTCGCCACTTCGGCGAGGGTCGTCGGGTCGTCGAGGAGTCGGCCCGCGGCGTAGAAGCCATGTTGGAGGTCGGCGAAGAACCCGAGGGTGTGCTCGGGGGCGAGCCGGCGCATCGTGACCACGGCTCGACACGCCGGTTCGGTGTCATACGTCCACGTGTGGTCGTCGAGGAGCCCGAAGTCGAACGGCTGTCCCGACCGTTCGGCGACGTGGCGCCAGTGGTCTCCGAGGCGAGCGGCGGTCCCCGCGTCCATCCGATCGGCCGAGGGGCCGGGCCGTAGCCCGCCGACGACCACGCGGAGCGGGAGTGCGACCTGTGCGGTGAGGCGGGTGAGTTCCGGGGCGATGCCCCAGCACCAGGAGCACATCGGGTCGCCGAGGTAGACGAGTCGGTGGCCGGCCATGGAGGCAGCGTAGGGGGTTGTGCCAAGCGCGGCGGTGGGACATATACTGCCCTCGAACAATTGAGGACGCACTCATGAGTGGGCGCCCTTGCGGCCCCGCTTTTTTTGTGAGGATCCATGGCCGACGTTGCCCCTGACATCTGGGATCGCATCGAGGGATACCTCGGCGCGGAAGGGCTCGAGCTCGATGACCTGCTGGTTGCAGGGGGGAGCGGAGCCCCGATGTTGCGCGTCGTCGTGGATGGCCCCGATGGAGTCGCGATCGACCACCTCGCCGACGTGAGCAGGGGCGTGGAACGCCTCCTCACCGAGACGGCCTACGACGCCTCGAAGTACGGACTCGAGGTCACCAGCCCCGGTCTCGAACGGGCGCTGCGGCGTCCCCGTCACTGGGAGAAGTCGATCGGCCGACGTGTGACCGCAAAGACCCATGAACCCATCGATGACGCCCGCCGGCACACCGGCACCCTCGTCTCCGCGGGAGCGGACGAGGCGGTCGTCGAGATCGACGGAACCGAACGAACCATCCCCTACGAACTCGTCACCTCGGCCAAGACGGTGTTCGTGTGGGAGAAGTCCCCGAAGCCGGGGGCGCGCGCCAAGGAGCAGCAGCGATGAACATCGGCATCACCCGCGACATGGTGGAAGAGCTTGCGGAGATGCGCGGGCTCGACCCCGACTCCGTCTCCACGGCGGTGGCGAGGGCCCTGGTGGCCGCGTACAAGCGCCGCCATGGAGCCCCCGAGGAGGCGCGTGTGCTCCTCGACCTCGACAACGGTGAGCTGCGCATCTTCGGCCAGGACCTCGACGAGGACGGGAACGTCATCGACGAGTGGGAGGACACCGACATCTCGACCGAGGAGTTCGGCCGCATCGCCGCGCAGACCTTCAAGCAGGTCATCTCGCAGGGGATCCGCGAAGCCGTTCGCGACCAGGTCTTCGAGATCTACGAGGGACGCGAGGGCGACCTCGTGACCGGCATCGTCCAGCAGGTCGATCATCGGTTCACCGTGGTCGACCTGGGTGACGCCGAGGCGCTCATGCCCGGTTCGGAGCGGATCCCGTTCGAGCGCCTCGAGCGCGGGAACCGTATCAAGGCGCTCATCCTCGAGGTGCGCAACGAGGCGAAGGGTCCCCAAATCATCATCTCCCGAAGCCACCCGGACTTCGTCCGGCGGCTCCTCGAGCTCGAGGTGCCCGAGTTGGTGGACGGGACGATCCAAATCGAGGCGATCGCCCGCGAGCCTGGGCACCGTACGAAGCTTGCGGTCTCCTCGAACGACGCCAATGTGGACCCGAAGGGTGCCTGTGTGGGCGCCCGCGGCTCACGGGTGCGACAGATCGTGAACGAATTGCGCGGCGAGAAGGTCGATGTCGTCCAATACTCCGACGACACGGCCCGCCTCATTGCCGAGGCCCTCGGCCCGGCAAAGGTCATCGAGGTGCGGCTGGACGAGGAGGAGGAGGTCGCCGTTGTGATCGTCTCCGAGCACCAGCTCAGCCTCGCCATCGGCAAGGAGGGGCAGAACGCCCGCCTCGCCGCCCGCCTTACCGGCTATCGGGTGGACATCCGCTCCGACGTCGAGGACCGGGGCGAGGTCCCCGGTGCTGGGGCCGAGGAGGCCGAGGTCGAGGGGTCTGGGGCCGAAGAGGCCCAGGAAGCCGAGGAAGTGGAGCAGGGAGCCGAAGAGGCCTCCTCCGAGCCCGTCGCCGAGGAGTCGGCGCCGGAGCCGGAGTCGGAGGCCGACGAAGCCCCTGAAGCGTCGGAGGAAGCTCCGGTCGCCGAAGAAGAGTGAATCGACGAGATCAGCAGCGGAGAGTGAAGCAGTAGTGGCGAAGACACGTGTCTACGAGCTGGCGAAAGAGCTCGGCCTCGAGTCCAAGGACGTGCTCGATGCAGCGCTCGAACTTGGCATGGAGGTGAAGACGGCCTCGTCGGGTCTCGACGAGGAGCAGGTCGCGCTCGTGACGGCCGCCCTCGGCGAGGGCGAAGCCGCACCAGAGCCCCAGCCGGAACCAGAGCCCCGGCCGGAAGCTGAGGCTGAGCCGGAGGCCCAGCCGGAACCTGAGCCGGAGGTCGATGAGGAGGCGGAGCTCGCTGCCCTCGAAGCCGAGATCGCGGCCGAGGAGGCCGCGGCGGCCGAGGAGGCCACCGCAGAAGAGGTCGAGGACGACCTCACGATGATCTCCGTCACCGAGGGTGTCACGCCCCAGGAACTCGCCGAGCAACTCGGCGTAGGAGGCGGCGAGGTCGTCGGCGCGCTCTTGAAGATGGGCAAGCCAGTCGGCATGACCGCCCCGATCCCGACCGAGACCCTCGAGGACCTCGGGGAGCAGTTCGGCGCCCTCATCGATGTCGAGGCGGCTCCTGTCGAGCCCACCACTGCTGCACCGTCGATGAAGAACCGGCCGCCGGAAGCAGCCGACGGTGAGCCCCGTCCCCCGGTGGTGACGGTGATGGGACACGTCGACCATGGCAAGACGACCCTGCTCGATGCCATCCGCAAGACGAACGTCGTGGAGGGCGAGCAGGGTGGTATCACCCAACACATCGGCGCCTATCAGGTCGAGGTGGGCGGCTCGCTCCTCACCTTCCTCGACACCCCCGGCCACGAGGCATTCACGGCGCTGCGCGCCCGTGGTGCCGAGGTGACCGACATCGTCGTGCTCGTCGTGGCTGCGGATGACGGCCTCATGCCCCAGACGATCGAAGCCATCAGCCATGCGAAGGCTGCCGGCGTCCCGATCATCGTCGCCATCAACAAGATGGACATGCCCGGCGCCGACCCCTACGCCGTTCGAGCCCAGCTCACCGAGCAGGAGATCGTGGTGGAGGAGCTCGGTGGCGAGGTGCCGTCCGTCGAGGTCTCCGCGCTCAAGGGCGACGGGATCGACAACCTCCTCGAGGTGATCGCCCTCGTGGCCGAGTTGGAGGAGCTCAAGGGACTCCCGAAGGGTCCGACGTCGGGTGTCATCATCGAAGCCCGGCTCGACCAGGGTCTCGGCCCCGTGGCGACGGTCATCGTCCAGTCCGGGACCCTCTCGCAGGGTGATGCCCTCGTGTCGGGCATCGTGAGCGGTCGTGTCCGCGCCATGCAAGACCACACCGGTGAGCGCATGAAGTCCGCCGGTCCCTCGACCCCCGCACTGGTGCTCGGCTGGGGTGACGTCCCCACGGCGGGAGACGCGTTCGAAGTCCCCAAGAACGAGCGGACCGCGCGGAAGATGGCCGATGAGGCACTCGAGCGGATGCGATCGGCGAACCTCGTGGTCCCGACTGCCCGGGAGCGCCTGACCCAACTCCTCGAGACGCTCCGTACCGAGGACGAAGCCGAACTGCGGCTCGTCGTCAAGGCCGATGCACACGGGTCGCTCGAGGCCATCCGTGACTCGATCGCCAAGATCGGGCGCGAAGGCGGGAAGATCACCATCACCCATGGTGCGGTCGGTGGGATCACCGAGAACGACATCTCGCTCGCCGAGGTGACCGAATCGGTCGTCATCGGCTTCACCGTCCGCCCCGACCCGAAGGCTCGGCGCGCCGCCGAGGAGAAGGGGATCGAGATCCGGACGTACACGATCATCTACGAGTTGCTCGATGAGGTCGAGCAGCTGCTCGTCGGCCAGCTGGCGCCGGACGAGGTGGAGGTCGTGCTCGGCTCCGCCGAGGTCCGTGAGGTCTTCAAGGTGCCTCGTTTCGGCAACATCGCCGGTTCGTACATCACCGAAGGTGTCGTCACACGTGGCGCCAAGGCCCGCCTCCTCCGGGACGGCGTGGTCATCCACACGGGTTCGGTCGAGACCCTTCGCCGCTTCAAGGACGACGTGCGCGAAGTCGCAGCCGGGTACGAGTGCGGTATCGGACTCGGGTCGTACAACGACGTGAAGGAGGGCGACGTGATCGAGCTCTTCGATATCCAGCAGATCGCCCGCACCTAGCCAACGGGCCGCCACGCAGTCGAGGAGGAACCGTGTCCGAACGGATGCGCCGTGTGAATGCGATCTTGCTGCCGCTCATCGCTGCCAAGGTCGAGGAACTGAAGGATCCCCGACTCGGCTTCGCGACGGTGACCGGCGTCGATACGGCGCCGAACCTGCGCAACGCCGATGTGTACTTCTCGGTGATCGGCTCCGAGGAGGAGATCGCTGCCACCGTGGAGGCGCTGGCGTCCGCGGCCCCGCGAATCACCTATGAGGTGGGCCGACAGGTACACCTCAAGTACACGCCCGTGCTCCACTTCCACCTCGATCGATCATCGGAGCGGGGTGTGCACATGGCCAAGGTGTTCCGGCACCTCCGCGACGAGGAGGAGTGAACGTGATCGGGTTCCTCCCCATGGACAAGCCGGGCGGGTGGACCTCACACGACGTCGTGGCAACGGTGCGTCGTGCGACCGGGATCAAGAAGGTCGGCCACGCCGGCACCCTCGACCCCATGGCGACCGGCCTCCTCGTCGTGGCGGTCGGACCGGTGACGCGCCTCATCCGGTTCTCCCAGGGTGCCGAGAAGGAGTACGTCGCGACCGCGGTACTCGGGATCGCGACCGACTCCCTCGATGCCGATGGCGAAGAAGTCTCCCGGGAGCCCATGGACATCGACCGCGCGGCGCTCGAGGCAACGCTTGGGGGGTTCATCGGTGAGATCGAACAGGTCCCACCGATGGTGAGCGCGCTCAAGGTGGATGGCACGAGGTTGCATCAACTCGCCCGCGAGGGCAAGGAGGTGGAGCGGCAGGCCCGCTCCGTCGTCGTCCACGAACTCGAGTTGCTCGACTTCCGGCCCGGGACGTTCCCCGAGATGGACCTCAGGATCGTGTGCTCCACGGGCACGTACATCCGGTCCCTCGCCGACGACATCGCCGTGGCGCTCGGCGGGCGCGCCCATCTCAGCGCGCTGAGACGGACGCGGATCGGTGCCATCGAGGTGGCCGGCGCCGTCGACCCCGACGGCCTCACTCAGCAAGAGGCCGCGGCGCACCTACGGGATCCGCTCTGGGGTGTCTCGATGCTGCCGCGCCTCGTCGTGGGCGCGGAGGAGGCTGCGCTCGTGCGAAACGGGCGTTCGCTCGGTCGGGCGGGGCGGACGCCCGCCTCCCCGTCCCTCCCTCGGGCCGACGAGGCGGGCGAGGTGGCGATCGTGGACGAGGAGGAGCATCTCCTCGCCGTCTACCGTGGTGGGCCGACCACGTTCACCCCCGAGATCGTCCTTCCCTCATGAGCATCCTCCACGGCGACCCCCGCGCATGGCGCCTCCCCGATGCGATCGGCTCAGCCGTCGCGATCGGGACGTTCGACGGCGTGCACAAGGGTCACCAGTGTGTGCTCGCAGACCTCAGGGGAACGCCAGGCCTGGTCCCGGCTGCGCTCACCTTCGATGTGCACCCGCTCTCCCTCGTCGCCCCCGGCTCGGCCCCCGGATTGCTCGGGACGGTTGGCCAGCGGGTGGAGTGGCTCCAGACCGAGGGAGCCGAGACGGTCGGGGTGCTTCCGTTCGCCCTCGTGCGCGAGTGGTCGCCCCAGGCGTTCGTCGACGTGGTGTTGCGGGATGCCTTCCGCGCCCAGGTCGTCGCCGTCGGCGCCGACTTTCGCTTCGGGTATGGCCGCAAGGGCGATGTCAACTTCCTCCGTGGAGCGGCAGAGGAGGCCGGATTCACCCTCCATGTGCTCGAACTGCTCGGCGAGGAGGGCGGGAAGTACTCCTCCACCGCAATCCGGCAGATGGTTGTGAGCGGGGACGTGATCGGGGCAGCCGAGATGCTCGGTCGCCCTCCGACCGTCCGTGGTCCCGTCGTCCGTGGCGAGGGCAGGGGGCGACAGATAGGGATCCCGACGGCGAACGTCGCCACTGATCCATCGGTGTTGCTCCCCGCAATCGGGGTGTATGCGGGGACGGTGCTCTTCGAGGGTGAGGAGAACGACGCTGTCGTCAACGTCGGCCGACGACCCACCTTCGACGGGGAGGGCATCACCGTCGAGGCCCATCTCATCGACTGGGATGGTGACCTCTACGGACGCCAGCTCGACGTTGCATTCCGCCACCGGCTCCGCGGTGAGATCAAGTTCGATGGGATCGACTCCCTCGTGACCCAGATCCGCGCCGACATCGACGAGGCGCGAGTCCTGCTTCGGGGTTGATAGCGGGTCGGGGGACCGGCTGTGGTCTACGCGTCGACGGGGACGACCGCTTCGGCCTCGATCTCCACCACCCACCTCGGATCGAGGAGTTCCTTGACGACGACCATGGTCGAGACAGGTGGAGCGCCGGCGAAGTGCCGGCCATGCACCCTGCCGACAACGTCGGAGACCGACACGTCGGTGATGAAGATGCGGGTCCGCACGATGGCCGCTCCCGGGGCGAGCTCGGTGATCGCAGCCCCGATGATGCGGAGGCAGAGACCCGCCTGGGAGGCCGCATCGACGGGGGGCGGGGACCCGTCCTGGGGTATCGGCGCGGTGCCTGAGACGAGGACGCGGTCGCCTAGGCGGATCGCCCGGCAGAAGCCGTACTCGGTTTCGAACGGGGAGCCGGAGTGCGCGCGTTGCATCGAGATCGAAGATACCCGTCGAATGGTTGCAGGTACATCGACACGCATGCCTACCATTCCCTCGTCCCCGCAGCCACCCGTGTTTCGCGGCGACATCTTCCATCATGAAAACCACTGAAGAGATCATCCAGGAGTACGGCCAGCACGACTCGGACACCGGTTCGCCGGAGGTCCAGGTGGCCCTGCTCACCCAGCGCATCAGTCACCTCACCGAGCACCTGCGGACCCACAAGCACGATCATCATTCGCGCCGTGGCCTCCTCATGCTGGTGGGAAAGCGCCGCCGGTTGCTGAACTACCTGCGGCGTGAAGACGTCGAGCGGTACCGATCCTTGATCGCCGCGCTCGGCCTTCGCCGCTGACCGGAAGGGAGCGCCAGGCGCTCCCTTCTTCGCGTCCGCGCAGTTCCGGCAGTGCCGGGATCACCTCATAAGCACCGGAGACGGGTTCGTTCCCAGTTGACAGTGGTGACCGCTCGACCAAGAGCGATGACCACTGCCAATTGGGGCCCGCTCTCCATGACATAGGAGAGAACGTGTCAGAGATTTCTGTCACCGGTCACATCGGCAATGCCGAGCTGACCATCGAAGCCGGCAAGATGGCCGGCCAAGCGGACGGCGCCGTCGTCGTCCGTGTGGGGGGCACCGAGCTCCTCATGACGGCAACGTCCAACAAGGCCATGCGGGAAGGCATTGACTTCTTCCCGCTCACCGTCGACATCGAGGAGCGGATGTACGCCGCAGGGCGCATCCCCGGCTCCTTCTTTCGTCGTGAGGGTCGTGCAACCGAGAAGGCAATCCTTGCCTGCCGGCTCATCGACCGCCCCCTCCGTCCGTCGTTCGCCGATGGCTTCCGCTGCGAGACGCAGATCGTCGGAACCGTCCTCGGCGTCGATGAGGAGAACCCCTACGACGTCATTGCGCTGAACGGCGCTTCGGCGGCGCTCACCGCCAGCCCCATCCCCTTCCAGGGCCCGATCGGCGCGGTGCGCCTCGCGCTCAAGGACGGCGAGTGGATCGCGATGCCGACCTACTCCGATCTCGAGGAGTCCGTCTTCGAACTCGTCGTCGCCGGGCGTCGCAACGATGCCGGCGAGATCGACATCATGATGGTCGAGGCCGGTTCCACCGAGGACGGAGTGCGTCTCATCGGTGACGGTCAGGCACCCTCGGATGAGGCCGCGGTTGCCCGCGGACTCGAGGAGTCGAAGCAGTACATCGCCCAGGCGATCGACCTGCAGCAGCAGCTCGTCGACCAGATGGACATCCCCGCTGTCGAGTGGCCCCTGGCCATCGACTACACCGACGAGGTGCGCGATCGCGTCGCCGCAGTGGCGGGTCCCCATGTCGAGCCCGTGATCCGCATCGCCGCCAAGCACGAGCGCCAGGACGCCGAGAAGGCGGCCCGCGCCGCGGTGTTCGCCGAGCTCGGCATCACCGACGAGATCGACGACGCAGAGCTCGAGCAGTACAAGCGGGCCTTCAAGTCCGTGGTCAAGGAGATGATGCGCCGTCGCGTCGTCGACGAAGGCATCCGCCTCGACGGCCGTGGCGCCAGCGACCTGCGTGCGCTCAGCTCCGAGGTAGGGGTCATCGGACGAGCCCACGGCTCGGGCCTCTTCCAGCGTGGCGAGACCCAGGTGCTCAACGTGACGACGCTCGGCATGCTCAAGATGGAGCAGATGCTCGACACGCTCGACCCGAACACGACGAAGCGCTACATGCACCACTACAACTTCCCGCCGTTCTCGGTGGGTGAGGCCGGCTTCATGCGGGGCCCGAAGCGTCGTGAGATCGGACACGGTGCGCTCGCCGAGAAGGCAGTGCTGCCGGTCGTGCCCACGGCGGACGAGTTCCCGTACGCGCTTCGGCTCGTCTCCGAGGTGTTGTCGTCGAACGGTTCCACCTCGATGGCCTCCGTGTGCTCCTCGAGCCTGTCGCTCATGGACGCCGGTGTGCCGATCATCGAGCCGGTTGCGGGTATCGCAATGGGCCTCGTGACGATGGACGGGAAGTTCGTGACCCTCACCGACATCCTCGGCGCCGAGGATGCACTCGGTGACATGGACTTCAAGGTGGCCGGTACGGCTGACGTCATCACCGCGCTCCAGCTCGACACCAAGATCGAGGGCCTCCCCTCCGAGGTGCTCACCGGTGCGCTCGACCAGGCGAAGGACGCCCGTCTCGCCATCCTCGCCGTGATGCGAGAGGCGATCGACGGACCCCGTCCGGAACTCAATGCGAACGCTCCCCGTATCGAGGTCGTTGAGATCCCCAAGGACAAGATCGGTGAGGTCATCGGCCCCAAGGGCAAGACCATCCGGGAGCTCGAGGAGCAGACCGGCGCCACGATCGAGATCGAGGAGAAGGGCGCGTTCGGCCAGGTGCGGATCGCTGCGACCGACGCAGAGGTCATCAAGGACGCCGTTGCCCGGGTCCAGATGATCGCCAACCCGCCCGAGGCGGAGGTCGGCGAGACGTACGACGGCGAGGTGGTCTCCATCATGCCGTTCGGGGCGTTCGTCAATGTCCTCCCCGGTCGTGATGGGCTCCTCCACATCTCCAAGATCGACGACGACCGTCGGGTCGACCTGGTGGAGGACTACCTCCAGCTCGGCCAGACCGTGAAGGTCCAGGTCAACGAGATCGACCGGAACGGCAAGCTCAGCCTCATCCCCGCAGAGAAGTTGGAGCCCTCCCCGGAGGCGCTCGAGCGGATCGAGAAGCAGGGGTATCAGGACCGTGGTGGTCGTGGTGGTGGCGGCGGTGGCCGTGACCGTGACCGTGACCGCGGTGGTCGTGGCGGCGATCGCGGCGGCGACCGTGGTGGTCGTGGTGGTGGCGGCGGTGGCCGTGACCGTGATCGTGGCGGCCGTGGCGGCGATCGCGGCGGCAGCCGTGGTGGCGGTGGCGGCGGCAACCGCAACCGTGATGGCGGCAATCGTGGCGGCGGTGATCGCAACCGCGGCAACCAGAACCGTGCCGACGAGCGGAACAGTGGCGACGGCAGTGGCGCTCGCCGCAAGGTCGTGAGCTTCGAGGACGAGTTCGACGGCTAGGTCGCTGGGCTCCCAGGAGCCAGAAGTCCGAAGTGAAGAGGGCCCCGAAGACTGCGGGGCCCTCTTCGCGTCGTGGGAACTACTGTCGCCGGGTCGCCCACGGTCACGGTGGGTCAGAGGAGAGGAGCCAGTCGTGGTGACCGAATCGTTCGTGCGGGGACTCCCGAAGGCGGAGTTGCACGTCCACATCGAGGGAACGCTCGAACCAGAGCTCATGTTCGAGTTGGCAGCGCGCAACGGGATCGACCTTCCGTACGACTCGGTGGAGGAGGTGCGGGCGGCGTACGAGTTCTCGGATCTCCAGTCCTTCCTCGACATCTACTACGAGGGGGCGTCGGTGCTCGTCACCCCCGACGACTTCCACGACCTCATGGACGCCTACCTCGAGCGGGCGGTCGCCGACGGCGTGCGTCGAGCGGAGATCTTCTTCGATCCGCAGACCCACACCGAGCGCGGGATCCCCATCGCAGATGTGCTCGAGGGCTTCGCCCGCGCCCAGGAGTCCCACTCCGATCGGATCTCGACGGGCCTCATCCTCTGTTTCCTTCGCCACCTTTCTCCCGAGGCAGCCGTGGCGACCCTGGAGGAGGCGATGCCGTACCGCGACCGGTTCATTGGAGTGGGCCTTGACTCGTCAGAGGTGGGCAACCCGCCGGGTCCCTTCCTCGATGCCTATCGCCGTGCGGGAGCTGCGGGACTGCGCCTCGTGGCTCACGCAGGGGAGGAGGGGCCAGCGTCATACGTCCGTGAGGCGCTCGACGTGCTGGGAGTCGAGCGTATCGACCACGGGGTCCGGGCGGCCGATGCCCCCGATCTCGTCGAGCGACTCGTGGAAGAGGGGATACCGCTCACGATGTGCCCCCTGTCCAACCAGCGGCTCCAGGTCTTCCCGAACCTCCTGGACCACAACCTCGGCCGGCTGCTCGCTGCCGGAGTCAAGGTGACCGTGAACTCGGACGACCCGGCGTACTTCGGTGGGTACGTGGGTGACAACTATCTGGCGATCGCTGGCGCACTCGGCCTCTCCCGGGACGAGCTCGTCGTGCTGGCGAGGAACTCGTTCGAGGCGACGTTCCTCCCGTCTGCCGAGAGAGAGCTCCTGTTGGCCGAACTCGATGCGTACGCGCAGAGGGGACGGACCTGAGCCCGTCCCCTCTGCGCGTCTGTGGTGGTTGGTCAGCCGAGCACGAAGAAGCGCCAGACCAACAGGATGGTCAGTACGTACATGACCGGATGCACGTCCTTGGCCTTGCCGGTGGCAGCCGAGATGATCGTGTGGGCGATGATGCCCAAGCTGATGCCGTCGGTGATCGAGTACGTGAATGGCATGCCGACGATGGCGAGGAAGGCCGGGATCGAGACCCGGTAGTCGGACCAGTCGACCTTCGCAGCGCCGCTCATCATCATGGCGCCGATGACGATGAGCGCCGGTGACGTGGCCGCCGAGGGGATCGCCGAGGCCAGTGGCGCGAGGAACATGGCGAGCAGGAACAGCACCCCCGTCGTCACCGATGCGAGTCCGGTGCGAGCACCGTCCTCGACGCCGGCGGCGGACTCGATGTAGGACGTCGTCGACGAGGTCCCGAGCAGGGCGCCCACGGACGTCGCAGCGCCGTCTGCCGTGAAGGCCGCCTTCGGGGCGAGGATCTCGCCCTTCTCGTTCATGAGGCCGGACTTGTCTGCGAGGCCGATGAGCGTTCCGGCCGTGTCGAAGAAGTCGACGAAGAGGAACGTGAACACGACCCCGAGCAGTCCGACTCCGAGGGCCCCGGAGATGTCAAGCGCGCCGATGAGGCCGGACGGCCAGGTGAACCCGATGATCCCTCCGTCGAACCCCCCGAACGCAGCGCCTCCGTAGACCTCTGCCCCCGTGGCGATGGCAACGACAGTGGTCAGGACGATGCCGATGAGGATCGCACCTTTGACCTTGCGGGCGAGGAGCACGGCCGTGATGGCCAAGCCGAACATGGCGAGCCACAGTGACGGCGACGTCCAGTCGCCTCGCGTGACCAGTGTTGCCGGGGAACCCTGGATGAGGCCTGATCCCGCGAACCCGATGATGGCGAGGAACGCCCCGATGCCGGCGGTGATCGCCCGCTTGAGATAGAGGGGAATCGCCTCGAGGATCCATTGTCGGAGCCCGGTCAGCGAGATGATCATGAAGAGCACGCCGGAGATGAACACCGCTCCGAGGGCGGTCTGCCATTCCATTCCCATCCCAAGGACGACCGAGAACGTGAAGTAGGCGTTCAGTCCCATGCCCGGGGCGAGGGCGAAGGGGAGGTTCGCCCACAACCCCATGACGAACGTGCCGAAGGCCGCCGCCAGTGCCGTGACGGTCACGAGTTGGGCCGTCGCGTCGTCGATGGTGATGGCGTTGGACAGGATCGATGGGTTCACGAAGACGATGTAGGCCATCGCAAGGAAGGTCGTGACCCCCGCCCGGATCTCCGTGCTCACGGTGGAGCCCCGTTCGGAGATCTTGAAGTACCGGTCGAGGCCGCTTCCGCGGCCAGATGTCTGCGCGGTGTCTGCGCTCATTCTCTACCTCCTCGACGTCGGACCCTTCCGCGGGCACGACCGTTACACCTTGTGGTCTAGCCTCGGCTTATGCTCGCGACCCCGTCGATCCATCCTTCTGCCTTCCTCGGCGCGAACGTCACCATCTGGGGCGATGTCACGCTCGAGGAGGACGTCGTCGTGCTTCCCGGTGTCGTGATGCGCGCCGAGCTTGCGTCGATCAGAGTGGGTGCGCGGTCGAATGTGCAGGACAACTCGGTCTTCCACGTGGACTCGGGGTTCCCGCTCGATGTGGGTTCGCGCGTCACGGTCGGCCATCGTGCCGTGCTGCATGGCTGCACGGTCGGCGACGACGCACTCATTGGGATCGGCGCCATCGTGATGAACGGCGCCTCTGTGGGCGCCGGCAGCCTGGTGGCTGCGGGATCGCTCGTGACCGAGGGCAAGTCGTTCCCCGAGCGTTCCCTCATCGTGGGGAGCCCCGCCAAGGTGCTCCGAGAGGTCTCCGACGAGGAGATGGCACGGATGGTCTTGGGGGTGGAGCACTACCAGGGGTTTGCGCGGCTGTTCCGGGACGCTGGGCTCGACCAGGCGTGATGGCCCGGGCCTACTCCTGACGAGGGTCAGGTTCCGGCGGGAAGTACCCCGCTCACTGCGAACACGCGGTGACGCACCGGGAACGGATCGGGGAACTCCGCCGCGAGGAGGTCAGCGAGGTCGACGTCGAATCGCTCGACCTCGTCGGCGTTCAGGGCTGACCCCACTCCATTGCAGGTGCGCATCCGGCCTCGCCACCCGAGGTGTGAGAACGGCACGTCGACGGTGAATGAGAACGACGCGACGTCGGCGAACCCTGCCACGTCGAGAGCCTGGACTTGCTCGGGATGCACGCCGCGCCAGCCTGCCTTCGGCCACCCCGGGTTGTGCGACAGGACGAGCTGCTCCGTCCGCTCGGCGGCTGAGCCGGGGAGCGCCAGGTAGCTGAAGTTGCAGATGAGGAGGCGACCGCCCGGGCGGAGGATCCGCAGGCATTCCTCTGCTGCGGTGTCTGCGTCGAACCACCACCAGCACTGTCCTGCGGAGACGAGGTCGACCGAGGCGTCGGCGAGACCGGTCTCCTCGGCCGATGCCTGGAGAGGCCGCACCTCGAGACCCTCGGATGCAGCGCGCCTGGCCACGACGTGGAGGAGCTCGGGCGCGATGTCGAGGGCGGTGACGGTGAGTCCGCGACGTGCCCATTCGAGGGCCAGGGTCCCGGTGCCGGTCCCAAGGTCGAGTGCGGCTCCCGCCGTTGGGATCCAGCACCGCTCGTCGACCTCATCGAAGAATCGGGGCGGGAAGCCCGGTCGATGCTCGTCGTAGTCCTCGGCTCGGCGTCCGAAATCGATGGTCCGGCCTTCGTGGTCGAGGGGCACGGCGCCATGATATGCGGTCGTCGGACCCGATACCGTGGCCTCATGCCCGAACTGCCCGATGTCGAGCTCTACCTCCACGCCCTCCGGTCGAGGGTGCTCGGTGAGCCGCTCGAGCGGATCAGGCTCTCCTCGATCTCGCTGCTGAAGACGTTCCGTCCGCCGATCGATGCGGCCCACGGCCGGGATGTGGTCGGCCTCCGCCGCCTCGGGAAGCGGATCGTGTTCGATCTCGACGGCGACCTCCACCTCGTACTCCACCTCATGATCTCTGGCCGCCTCCAGTGGAAGGACCGGGGGGCGAACGTGTCGAGGCGGGTCGGACACGCGGCGTTCGACTTCCCCAACGGCAGCTTGGTGCTCACCGAGGTGTCGACGAAGAAGCGGGCCTCGCTCCACCTCGTCGTGGGAGAGGACGGTGTTCGCGCGCATGATCGCGGTGGAGTGGAACCGCTCGAGGTCACCGAGCGAGCATTCGGAGCGGCACTTCGATCGGCGAACAGGACGCTCAAGCGCATCCTCACCGACCAGCACGTGTTCGCCGGCATCGGGAACGCGTACTCCGACGAGATCCTCCACCGCGCGGGCCTTTCCCCGGTGCAGCGGACAGGGAATCTCTCCGACGACGAGGTCGCAGCACTTCACGCGGCCGTGGCGGACGTCCTCACCGAGTGGCGGGACCGTCTGATCGCCGAGACCGGTGACGACTGGCCTGCCAAGGTCACGGCGTTCCGGCCGGAGATGGCGGTGCACGGTAAGTACCGAGCACCATGCCCCGTGTGCGGCTCGATCGTGCAGCGCATCGTGTACGCCGCGTCCGAGGTGAACTACTGCCCCGGCTGCCAGACGGGTGGGAAACCCCTTGCGGACCGCTCCCTCTCCCGACTCCTCGGAGACGACTGGGAGGGGATGGGCGAGGCCTGACCCCCCTTCCCCGGCTCGCTTGACGCATCGAACATATGTTCGATATGCTTCCCTCCCGACGGAGGGTCCGGCGGGGGAGTGAGCCGGAGTGATGGCCGTCGAGGTGGAGCAGCGAGTCGAGGGTGCCCATCCCGATGTCGGGGCGCGCCAACGGGTTCGTGAGGTGGGGAGGGCCCTTGCTGTCGACCTCCCGGGTGTGCGCATCGCTGCGTCGTCGGGCGGACTCCTCTCGCTTGCGCCCGGCCGGCCGGTTGCGCTCCATGGTGCACCCGGGTCGGGCCTCACCCGCATCGGCCTCTCCCTCCTCTCAGAGACCGCTCGTCAGGCACCGGTGATCGCCGTCGACGTGCGGGGATGGGTGAGCCCCGCCGCCGCATGGGAAGTCGGCATCCCCCCGGGGCGGTTCGTGGTGGTGCGGGCGGACCTCACCACCTGGTCGAGCGTCGTTGGCTCCCTCATGGACGGGATACGCGCCGCCTACGTCGAGGTGCCCGAGGGGATCCCCGATGGTGTGGTGCGACGGATCGTCGCAACGGCCCGGGCGAAGCGGGTGGGCCTCGTCCTCCGGCCGTTGCGGGGTCGCGTCCCTGCGGGCCTCGCGCACCTCTCGTTGGATGCCGAGGGAGTGGAGTGGGCCGATGCCCCCCAGGGGCATGGCCACCTGGCCAGCCGAACGATCCGGCTGCGGGCATCGGGGAAGGGCGTGTCGGGGATCGAACGGATCGTGGAGGTGGAAGACGATGGGACGGACGCTCTGCGCGTGGTGGCCCGGATGGCCGCTACGAAGGCCCGACGCTCCGCGGGATGAGCCCGTCGTCGTCCACGAGTCGGGGGTCGTGGTCGCAGCGACTGCGCCTGCGCTGGCTCGCGGTGTCGAGCGGGGGATGCCACGCCGTGCCGCGGAGTCGCTCTGCCCGGATGGGGTGATCCTCGAGCGGGATCGAGCCGACGAGGCGCGTCGCTTCGAGGCCGTCGTGGATGCGATCGAGGAGTACGTGCCCCGGGTGGAGATCGTCGATCCGGGACTCGTCTTCGTCGCCATCGAGGGTGCCGTGCGATTCCACGGCGGTGAGGCCCCACTCGTCGAGCTGCTCGCAAAGGACCTCGATCGGCGGTTCGAGGCCGATGGGCGGATCGGGGTCGCCGACACCCCCTTTGCTGCCCGGGTCGCTGCGGCCCACGCGGGGCACGAGCCGGTGGTGGTGTGCGACGATCGACGGTTCCTTGCAGCCCAAGACCTCGGCGTGCTCCCCAACCGTGACCTCGTGGACACGTTCCGATGGCTCGGCCTCGGCACGCTCGGAGACCTCGCTGCGCTGCCCCGGGAGGCGATCGCCTCCCGGTTCGGGTCGGTGGGGATCGAGGCACACCGCCTCGCCTCCGCCGAGTCACCGCCCCCGATGCCCCGTACGATCCCCGTCGAGTTCGCCGTGGAGGAGGTGTTCGAGGAGCCTCTCGAGGTACTCGAACAGGTGGCATTCACCGCACGGGCACTCGGGATCCGCCTCATGGGTGGACTGCGGTCGGCCGGGGTCGCTCCCCATGTGCTCGACATCGAGGTGGAGGCCGCCGATGGCACGACCCGCACCCGCACATGGCGTAGTGCCGACCCGTTCACCGAGCAGGCGGTGATCGACCGGGTGTTCTGGCAGGCGAGGAGATGGGTGGAGTCCCGATGTGGGCCCACGGGGGGCGTCGTGCGCCTCCGGATCGCCCCTGTGGAGATCTCCGGAGAGGGGCGCCAACTCGGGTTCCTCGACGACACCTCGGCGGTCCTCGAGGCCGAGCGCGCTCTCGCCCGGCTGCAGGCGATCGTCGGACCCGATCGGGTCCTCGCCTCCCGTCCCCAGGGGGGGCGTGATCCCGCAGAGCGCGTCGAGTGGCACCCCTGGGGTGAGGCTCCCGGCGAGGTCGACCGCCCCTCCGACGCCCCTTGGCCGGGGGCGACTCCCGGCGCGGCGCCTGCCCTCGTCCCCTCCGAGCCGGTTCCGTTCACCATCGACTGGGACGAAGGTGCCCCGGTCCGGGTACGGCTCCGGAGCCGCTGGGTGGAGGTGACGGCGTGGGCGGGTCCCTGGCGTATGACCGGCCGCTGGTGGGTGGGGGATCCCTCCAGGGATCGGTATCAGGTGGTCACGCCCGTTGGTGCCTTCCTCTGTGACATCACCCCCGAGGGGACGGTGCTGGTAGGGGTGTACGACTAGCCGGATCGCCGTTCCCCTTGCGGGGCGTCCCCGGTACGCTCGGTGACAGAACGCGATTCGAGGAACCACCGATGCTTGCCGTGCTCTCTCCCGCCAAGAAACTCGACTTCTCACCCGCTCCCGACGGGATCCCGGCCACCACTCCCCGGTTCCTCGCCGACACAGCCGAACTCATCGGGACGCTGCGCGGGATGTCCGTCTCGGAGCTCGCCGGGCTCATGAGCCTGAGCGACAACCTCGCCACCCTCAACCACGAGCGGTACGCCACCTTCGACCTCGACGGTGCCGACGCGGACGCCGAGCGCAAGCAGGCGGTTCTCGCGTTCGCCGGTGACACGTACGTGGGGCTCGATGCTCCCACCCTCGAGGCCGATGACCTCGCGTATGCAGGCGATCACCTCCGGATCCTCTCGGGGCTGTACGGGGTCCTCCGCCCGACCGATGTCATACAGCCCCATCGCCTCGAGATGGGCACGAAACTCGCCACCGACCGGGGTGACCGTCTGTATGACTTCTGGGGCTCCAAGATCGCCGACGCACTCGCCGACGACATGGGCGACGACCGGGTGCTCGTCAACCTCGCCTCGTTGGAGTACGCCTCATCGATTGACCGGGATGCCCTCGACGCCCGGGTGATCACCCCGAAGTTCATGGAGGTGCGCGACGGCACCCCGAAGGTGTTCAGCTTCGTGGCCAAGAGGAGTCGGGGCGCAATGGCCCGGTGGATGGTCCAGGAGCGGGTGGACTCGCCCGGCGACCTGCCCTCGTTCGACGTTGGTGGCTACGCCTACGACGAGTCGCTCTCCGCCGAGGACGAGCCCGTCTTCACCCGCTAGCGCCTACGAGGGAGTGCGCATCTCCCCAAGCATCTGGGCGATCGTCCCCTCGGCCTGTCGGGTGAGTCCGCGCACGTGCTCCATTGAGAGTCCCTCGGTGGGGATGGGTTCGCCGATCTCCACCAGGATGTGGCCCCCGTGTACGAGCGGTCCCGGCGGCCATGCGTCCCAGGAGCCGTCGATGGCGACGGGGAGGATCGGGAGCTGGTTCTCGACGGCGATGTAGAACGCCCCCGCTTTGAACCGTTGGAGGGTGCCGGTTCGCGTCCTCGTGCCTTCGGGGTAGACCATGATCGATTGGGCCCGGTGGGCAACCGTGGCGGCCTGCTCGTTGATCCATGAGTGGAGGGATGCGGCCTTGCTGCGGTCGATCTCCACGATGCCGATGGCACGCATCGCGGGAGCGAGGAGCGGGATCTTGAAGAGCTCCTTCTTGGCGAGGAAGCGGAGCGGCACGGGCGTGGCGATGAAGTTCGCCATGATGTCGAGCCACGACGAGTGGTTGGAGATCACCACGTACGATTGCTCGGGGTCGAAAGACCCCCGCACCTCGAGTGTCGTCCCGGTGATGCGCAGCCACCCCCACGACCACCATTGGATGATCCGCTCGATGAGCGGTGAGGTGCGATTCATCGATGCGATGATGATGATCGAGGAGGCGACGAGGGCCGTGGCGACCATCATGGACACGATGGTCACGAACGTTCGTGCGAAGTCGAGGGCAAGGCGGAACACCGATGGATGAGGCTAGCGAGGCAACCCCCAAGGAACGGTTGCGCGTGGAGATGGTCGGTCGTCGCCCGACGGATCCGAGCGCGGCGTCGGTCCTCCTCGTCGCGCGCCTCGAAGCGCTCTTCGAGCGACCCGAGCGAGTGGTGACGTTCTCGGCCCTCCCCGACGAACCGGACATCTCGGGATTCCAGCGTCCGGACATGGTGCTGACCCGCACCCCCGACGAGGGGTGGCTCACCCTCCATCCGGCTGATGTGTCCCTCGAGCGCCATCGGTGGGGGTTCTGGCAGCCCCGATCCGATGCGCCCGAGGTGGAACCCGACGAGGTGGATGTGGTCCTCGTCCCCGGCGTCGCGTTCGGCGAGGACGGATCCCGACTCGGCCATGGGAAGGGCTACTACGACGAACTGCTGGCACGGATGCCGATGGCGCGGCGGATCGGGATCACCTGGGAGTGTCGGATCGTGGCCGAGGTGCCGATGGGTGAGCACGACGTGCCGATGCACGCGGTCGTGACCGAGGATCGCGTCCGGAGGATGCCGTTGTGATCGACTTCGTGGAGGTGGCACTGCAGAGCACGGCAGGGGTGGTTGAGGTACTCCGGGATTCGGATCCCGACGCGCCCGTGCCGACGTGTCCCGACTGGTCGGTCGCCGACCTCGGCTACCACCTCTACGACGTGCAGACGCACTTCGCGGTCATCGTCGAGGAGGAGCGCACGGAGCGCGGGGACCTGGCCGATGCGGCTCGCCCTCCCGACCGAGCGCTCGCCGATGCGCTGCACGCAGCATCGGAGCGGCTCGCTGCGGCGATTCGCAACGCCTCTGCTTCGCAGCGTTTCCACACCTGGGCCGGCCTCCAGTTCGTTTCTTGGATCGCTCGACGACAGGCCCACGAGGCCCTCATCCACCGGGCGGACGCCGCCGCGGCGGTCGGCGCTCTCGTGGAGATGGAACCGGACGTGGCCCGCGACGGCATCGAGGAACTCATGGAGTGGTTCCACGGAGCGCCGCCTGGCTGGGCCGAGTGGCTCCCGTCTGACGCGATCGGCCTCGTCGAGGCCGGTGGCGAGGGACGATGGAGGCTCGAGTGGGGCCGACTGCGGGGAACGTCGCCCACAACAGGGACCGACTACGACGTCAAGATGGTGTCAGCCGCCGCAGACGGACCGGTCTCGGCCGTGGTGACGAGCGAGGCCGGTGCACTCGACCTTTGGCTGTGGAGGAGGCTCCCGATGGGCGCCGTCGATCGGATCGAAGGTGATCGGCACCTCGTCGAACGCGTCTACGAAGCGCTCGTGATCGACTAGTCGAGCGAGGTTACCGCCTCGGGTCCTGCCGACCTCGTTGCGAGGAGGAAGCGCACCGGGATGGCCGACAGCGCGAGGCCGATGAGCGAAAGGACCGTGTACGACGACATGCCGAGGATGAACCCCGACGAGATCGCGCCGAGGCCCCCCGACAGCCAGGTCACCGCATCGCCGACGCCTTGGAGGCGCACGCGCTCACCGATCCCGAGGCCGACCTGCAACTCGGCACTCCCGGCTACGTAGCCGAAGTTCCAGCCGAGGCCGAGCAGGAACAACGAGACGAGCAGGATTGGTGTCTCTGCTTTCGCTGCCGTGGCAGCGAAGCCGCAGGCGAAGGCGAGGACGGAGATGCCAACGATGATCATCTTCCGGGGACCGATCCGGTCGACGAGCTCTCCGGTGACGGGGGAGAAGGCGAACATCCCGAGGGTGTGCGCCATCATCACCCACCCGATGACGCCCAACGTCCCCCCAGCGATCTCGATGTGCAGGGGCGTCATCGTCATCACCAGCACCATGACGAGCTGGGAGGTGAGCATGGCCGAGAGGGCCAGTTGGACGGTGGGCCTGCGCAGGAGGGCACGGACCGGCGCCGAAGTGGCCACGGCCCCGTCGTCGGCCGGTGCGTCCGCAACGGCGAGGGTCAGCGGATCGGGGCGCAGCATCACCGTCAGCACGAGCGAGGCCACCAGGAAGCCGACGGCGGCGAAGAGGTACGCACCGGAGAGGGACTCCAAGCCGATCGAGCGGGCTGCCGCGGCCGAAGGCTCCAGGAGGAGCGGTCCCGCGACCGATCCGACGGTGGATGCCCACACGATGAGGGCGATCGCCGACCCGCGTCGGGTTGCCGGCCGCATGTCCGCCGCCGCGAACCGGGCAACCTGGTCCACGCTCCTCCCGAACCCGATGACGAACACGCCCGCCACGAGGAGGAGGAACGAGCGGATCTCCAGGCTCGATGCGGCCATCAGGGCACCGGCCACCGCCACCAGGAACCACAGGATGAATGGCCGACGGCGCCCGAAGCGAGTGCTGAGTGCGGCGAGGACCGAGGCCCCGGACGCCGCGCCGAGGGTCGAAGCGGCACTGGGCACCCCGGCGAGCTGGGGATTACCGGTGAGGTTGGCCGCGGCGAGGGTCGCCACTGTGATGGCGAGGATGAACGAAGTCGACGACAGCGTGTTCCCGGCGAAGAGCGTGGCGGTGAGTCGCCGTCGGGTGCGCGTGTCGGCGAGCGAGGGGTCGGTCACTCGGCGACGTTAGCGACCGGTGAACCGGGGCTGTCGCTTGGCGATGAACGCCTGCACGCCCTCTGCGAAGTCGTCGGTGAGTGAGCAGTCGGCAAAGCCCTCCGCCTCGAGTTGGAGCTGTCGTTCCATCTGCTGCTCCCACGAGCCGATGAGGAGCCGCTTCGCGGCCCCGATCGCCCTCGTGGGCCCGTCGGCGAGCCGCCGGGCGAGTCGCCCCGTCTCGGCATCGAGATGGGCTGCGGGGACGACCCAGTTCACGAGCCCCGCCTCGCGCATGTCCTCGGCGCTGTGGCGGTCGCCGAGCAACGCCATCTCCATTGCCTTCTTCAGCCCGACGGCCTTCGGGAGGAACCAGGTCGAGGATCCGTCGGGGCTCGTCCCGATGTTCACGTAGGCGAGCACGAAGAAAGCGTCGTCGGAGGCGATCACGAGGTCGCATGCCGCGGCGAGGCTCACGCCGGCGCCGGCGGCCGCGCCCCGCACCTTGGCGAGGATCGGTTTCTCCATGCGCCGCATCGCGGACATGACGGTGTGGAGGTCGTGGATGCGGTGCACCATGTGTGACCATCGCTCGTCCGCGTCCATGTCGGCGAGGTCGGAGAACCCCTTGACATCGCCGCCGGACATGAAGTGGTCGCCGGACCCGGTGAGCACCACGCACCGCACGGCGTCGTCGCGCTCCACGCGGTGGAGCCACTCCGACAACGACGCCCGCATCTCGGTGCTCAGCGCGTTGCGTGCCTCGGGGCGATGCATGGTGAGGGTGGCGATTCCATCCTCGATGGTCACGTCGAGATCGGCCATGGGTCCTTCGTCCGTACGTGTCGGCGCCACCGTAGACAGGGTGATCGGCCCCTCGCGATACCCTCGTCCCATGGTGACGGTGATGATCGACGCGGACTGCGGGCTGTGCACACGCCTGCTCTCGTTCGCCCACTCGCACCTCGCTGATGCCGACTCGATCCGTTTCGTCGGGCTCGACACCGAGGTGGCCCGTGCCGAGCTGGGGGAGCGGTATGCCCGAGTCATGGAGATCGACACGATGGTGGTGGTTGCGGGGGGCGCGACCCATCTCCGGTCGGCTGCTGCACTGCAGCTCGCTGCTCGGATGCGCGTGCCGTGGCGCCTCCTCACGCTCTTCCGTTTCATCCCGTCTGGGATACGGGACGCGATGTATGCGTTCGTGGCCCGCCGTCGGGGATGGTTCGGCCCAGCCGTGGCGTGTCCTGTGGACCTCGCCGGCCCCCGGCGCTGATCCGCGTCCTCTACCGTGCTCGGATGGAGATCCATCCGTTGAAGGACCTCGATGCGTTCGTCGAAGCGCTGTTCGCCCCGTGGGTGAAGGCTCAGGGGATCGAGTACCTCGAAGTCGAACATGGAAGGGTGCTGGCTCGACTGCCGCAGGACCCGGACCAGCAGTTCGCCTCCGGGGCCACGTGCGGGCAGGCACTCATGTCGGCCATCGACACCGTCATGTCCGTTGCGATGTGCACCGGGGAGTCTGCTCCTCGGGGCACCCAGCACATCGATACGCACTTCCTCCGGCCGGCAGAGGGCGAGGACCTCCTCATCGAAGCGGTGGTGAAGCGCTGGGGGAGGACCTCGTACGGCGACGTCCACGTACGGTTCGAGGGCGCGGGAGACCTCGTCGCCCACGCAACCGCCTCATTCGCATTCTGATCGAACATACGTTCGACTAGCGTTGCGGCGTGACGCCGTACGCGGAGCTCCACAGCCACACGAACTTCAGCTTCCTCGATGGGGCATCCCATCCGCATGCGCTCGTAGAACGCGCCGCCGAGTTGGGGTACGAGGCCCTCGCGATCACCGACCATGACGGCTTCCAGGGCGCTGCGCATTTCGCCGCCGCAGCGCGGGAGGTAGGACTGCCCACCGTGTATGGGACCGAGGTGGGGATCCTTCCCGCCGGGGTCGCACCGCCTCCGGCGACGGACCCGTTCCTCACCGCAGAGGAGTGGGACGCCGCCCAATGGGCCGACGACGAAGGCCCGAACGTCGATCGCCGCGGGCGCACCGTGCGGGCCCACGGCACGAAGCCCGTTGGCACGGGCCCCACCGATCACCTCGTACTCCTCGCCACGGGGCCCGACGGGTACGGCACGATCAGTCGGCTCGTCTCCACGGCGCAGTTCCGGGGTGAGAAGGATCGGCCGGTGTACCTCTGGGAGGACCTCGCCGAGGCGGCACCGGGGGAGGTGATCGCCCTCACCGGGTGCTGGCAGGGAGCGGTCCCCGCCGCCGCCCTCCGGGGCGACCTCGCCGGTGCCCTGCGTGAGGCAGGGCGGCTCAGGGAGCTGTTCGGCGACCGCCTCCATGTGGAGCTGTGGCACCACCGCCTCCCGGAGGACGACGGTCGCAACGACCTCCTGTGGGAGGTGGCCCACCGGCTCCGGCTCCCCGTGGTCGCCACCAACCAGGTGCACTACCACGACCCCGCCGACGCCATGCTCTCGGAGGTGCTCGCCGCCATCGCCGGGCGTCGCAGCCTTGCCACCCACGACGGGTTCCGTCCCCCGACCGATGAGCGGCATCTCAAGCCGGTCGACGAGATGGCAGCTCGTCTCGCCCGCTACCCGGGAGCGGTGGCACGTGCCGCAGAGCTCGGCCGGTCCCTCGCCTTCGACCTGCATGTCGTGGCTCCCAACCTCCCCGACTTCCCCATGCCCGGCCACTTCCTCGACGAACTCGACTTCCTCCGTCACCTCACCTACGAAGGTGCCCGGGAGATCTACGGGGATGGTTCGGGGGGCATCGACCCGCGTGCGAAGCAGCGTCTCGACCACGAACTCGACGTGATCGGACGGCTCGGGTTCCCCGGGTACTTCCTCGTCGTGTGGGACCTCGTCAACTTCGCCAGGGACCGCGACATCCTCTGTCAGATCCGCGGGTCGGGCGCCGACTCGGCGGTGTGCAGGTGCATCGGCCTCACCCGGGTCGATCCCATCCGCCTCAACCTCCCCTTCGAGCGGTTCCTCTCGGAGGAACGTGGGCGGGCCCCCGACATCGACCTCGACCTCGAGGCCGATCGCCGCGAGGAGGTCATCCAGTACTGCTACCGCCGGTATGGGCGGGAACGGGCGGCGATGGTCGCGAACGTGATCACGTATCGGGCGCGCAGCGTCCTCCGGGATGTCGTCAAGACGTTCGGTTTCTCCCAGGCGCAGGCCGATGGCATGACCCGCTACCTCGACACCCGGAACCCGGCTGCGATCGCCGACGATGCGCCGCTCCCCGAAGGCCTCACCGCCGAGCTCGTGTACGACATCTGCCAACGCCTCGATGGCTTCCCCCGGCACCTCGGCATCCACTCGGGCGGAGTGGTGATCGCCGATCGCCCCCTCTGGCAGGTGGTCCCGCTCGAGTGGGGGCGGATGGAGGGTCGCTCCGTGCTCCAGTGGGACAAGGAGTCGTGCGGCCTCATCGGGATCGTGAAGTTCGACCTCCTCGGCCTCGGCATGTTGAACGCACTCCACCTCACCGTGGACACGATCCGGGATGTCCACGGTGTCACCGTGGACCTGGCCGGGTTGCCCCAGGAACCTGCGCTCTACGCGCAGATGACGAAGGCCGACACGGTCGGCCTCTTCCAGGTGGAGTCCCGCGCCCAGATGGCGACCCTCCCGCGCATGAAGCCCCGGACCTTCTACGACCTCGCCGTGGAGGTTGCCCTCATCCGCCCCGGACCCATCCAGGGACATTCGGTGCATCCGTACCTGAAGCGTCGCAACGGTGAGGAACCGGTGAGGTACCCCCATCCCCTCGCCGAGCCGGTCCTCCGCAAGACCCTCGGGGTGCCGATCTTCCAGGAGCAGTTGATGGAACTCGCCCGGCTCTGCGCCGGGTTCGACGCCGGGCAGGTGGACCGCCTCCGGCAGGCGATGACGCACAAGCGGAGTGAGCAGGCCATGGATCGCCTTCGCGATGAGGTGTACGCAGGGATGACTGCGAACGGCGTGACGGGTGTCGCCGCCGATGAGATCTGGGAGAAGCTCCAGGGGTTCGGCCAGTTCGGCTTCCCCGAGTCGCACTCCGTGAGCTTCGCCTACATCGTCTACATGTCGGCCTGGCTTCGGTACCACTACCCGACCGAGTACCTGTGTGGCCTGCTCAACGCCCAACCGATGGGCTTCTACTCCCCGAACTCACTCGTGCAGGACGCCCTCCGCCATGGAGTGGTTGTACTGGGCCCCGACATCAACAGATCGCGCCATGACTGCACCGTGGAGCCCCACATCTCGGACCCCGACGACGTGGTCACCTACCTGGGGATGTCGTGGCGGCGGGGGAGGGGGCCGGTCGACGACCCTCTCCGACAGCCCGTGGCGATGCGAACCGGACTCCGCTACGTGGACCACCTGGGCGCCGCGGAGATCACCCGCATCGAGGTGGCACGACAGATCGGTGGCCCGTTCATCGCACCCGAGGACCTTGCCCATCGCACGGGCCTCGGCGTCGATGCACTGGAGTCCCTCTCGGCCTCGGGCGCGCTCGAGCCGATCGGGCTGGGACGGCGGGAGGGCTTCTGGGCCGCGGGAGCGCTCGCCGAGGTGGGGCCCGACCGACTCCCCCTTGCCCCGGGGGTCGAACCGCCGACGCTTCCCGGGCTCGGCGACGAGGAACGCGCCGCACTCGAACGATGGGCAACGGGCATCTCCCTGACCCATCCCGTCGCATTCGTGCGGGAGCGACTGCGCGAGATCGGGTGCCTCACGTGCATGGAGGCGGTGGAGTCCCATGGCGATGGGAAACGTGTGCGCGTTGGTGGCATCGTCACGCACCGCCAGCGCCCCCAGACCGCCAGGGGCATCTACTTCTTCAACCTCGAGGACGAGACCGGGCTCCTCAACGTGGTCGTCTTCCCTGACCTCTGGGCGCAGCAGAAGGACGTCGCCCGCCGCAACCCGGGTCTCGTGATCGAAGGAGTGCTCGAGTACCGAGATGGCGTCACGAACCTCGTGGCGCGGGGCTTCCGTGCGTTCCCGGTGACCGGGGTGACGAGCAGGGACTTCCGGTGAGGCGGGTCAGGCCTTGTCCACGAGTGCCTTGGCCAGTTCCTCGAAGCCGCCGACCACGAGGTCGGGGGTCCCGAACGCAGGGGAGAGCGGCATGCCGGGCCTTCGCACGAAGGCCGTCTTCATGCCCACCGAGTGGGCGCCGGCGAGGTCCCAGTCATGGGCAGCCACCATCCAGGTCTCACCGATCGGCATCGCCGCGGCCGAGATCACTGCGCGGTAGGGCTCCGGGGAGGGCTTGAACTTCCCTGCTTCTTCGGCGGTGTGCACGGCGTCGAAGTTCGCGAGGATCCCCGCATTCCGGAGACCCGCTTGCACCACCGAGGGACTCGAGTTGGTGAGCGCCATGAGGGTCCATCCGGCGCCCTTGAGCGTCTCGAGGGCGGGCTTGACGTCAGGGAACGGGCGCATCCGTTCGAGGGCGTGGGCGAGTTCTTGGCCTGCGTCGTCGGGGAGGTCCACCCCCCTGGTCTGCGCCACCGAGTCGAGGGCGGCGACCGAGAGGCGGCCCATCGACTGGTGCTGCCCTATGAGGTTCACCACCGCCTTGTGGTGGAGGGTCCGGGAGAACCACAGGTCCTTCGACTCAAGGTCACCGAAGTGGTGGATGAAGAAGCTGTCGAGTACGCCCAGATCGAGCATGGTCTCATTGACATCGAAGACGGCGAGTGGCATACCGAGAACGCTACGCGCTCCCGGCGTGCGGGGTCAGGCCCGTGCGAGTTGCTCTTCGAGGAAGGCGATCCGCTGCCGCATCCAGGCCACGGCGGAGTGGGGGTCGGAGGAGTCCTGCTGGCTCGACACCGCGTCCACAGCCAGTACGGTGCCTTGGGCCGAATCCTCTCCGAGGGCCACGCCCATCGTCCCCGGTTGCTCGAAGTTGGCCAGGTGCGCCCTGAGACCCTCCAACTCGCGTCGCATGTCGTCGACCGAGAGCGGGGCGTGACTGCGCAGGGCGACCCGGAGATGTTCCCGCTCCTCTGTGCGCTCGCTGAGCGTCGGGATGTCCTCGGCGCGGCGCGCCGCTTCGATCTCCCCGACGAGTTCGCCAAGCCGGGTGAGGATTTGGTCTCGCGTCATCATGGCTCCTTCCTCGGTGAGTCTACGAGGAGGCTTCCTTCGGTGCAGATCAGCCGACGGTGAGGGCGAGCAGCACCTGGCTGAGGTAGTAGAGCGGCAGTCCCCACAGGCGGTTCGTGAACCCGGGAGCGACGAAGCGATCGCGGGCCACGGCGATGTCCGACACGGCGAAGGCGACCGCGCCGAGGGGAATGCGCACGTCGCCCGTTGCGACGGCCGCTCCGCCGGAGAGGACGACCATGGCGGAGATCACGACCATGTACGCCCCCACGGGTCGGCGCATACGGGGCGTGGTCCTGGGGAGGAGCCATCGGGCGACCACGACCGCCGTGCCCAACCACAGGACGCCGAGCGCGATCGCAGCAGTGGACGGAACCGGGGGAAGGCCAGCGAAGGCCACCACGTAGGCGACGTGCCCGAGCAGGAAGGCGATCAGCCCGGTGAGGAAGGACCGGTCGGAGGTGCCGAGGAGTGCGGCGTCACCGATCCAGGACAGCCCGAGTCCCACGAGGATCCAGGTCGCATAACTGCCCTCGATCCCGCCTCCGACTGCAACGAGGACGAACCCCGTCGAGGCGACGAGCTTGGCCGGTGCCCGCCACCGGGCATGGGTGCGCTCGGCGGCGAGAAGGGCGACACTCCCGAGCACCACCGTGGCGATGCCGGGCCCGATCATCGGAGGGCGTCGAGGAGCGCCGCGAGCGTTTCGGCCCACAGGGCGTGGGACGGATCGATCGGCGCGAAGTGGTCGGCACCGTCGCCGCGCAGGAGGGTGGCGTCATCTCCCGCGGCCCTGGCAGCATCCACGAAGCGCTCGCTGTAGGCAAATGGGACATCGGTGTCCTCACGTCCGTGTACGCAGAGTGACGGAACGCCGAGGGGGAGCAGTTCCATCGGCGAGAGGGAAGAGTTGGCATTCGTGCCGAGGAAGGCATCGACCGCCCCGTTGCCGAGGCCTTCCCTCCGCGCTCGCTCGAGGTCGGTGACGCCCGCGAGCGACACTGCGAGCCGGAGGGGAACGCCGGCCCGCCCGGCGGCCCACAGCGCGAGGTGCCCACCGGCGGAGTGGCCCACGACGGCCAGCCGCGTGGCATCAACGGCGTCGTCCGCGGCGAGGTGTCGGAGCGCAGCTGCGACGTCAGAGGGGGTCGCGTCGGGGCCACCACCGGTCCCGACCCGCCGGTACTCGACATTTGCCGACGCGAGACCGCGGGAGGGAAGGTCCGAGGCGAGAAGGTCGAGCGTGTCGGCCGTCCAGTAGTGACGCCAGAAGCCCCCGTGGAGGAGTGCGACCGTCGGGTGTGGCCCGGGCCCTTCGGGAGTGCGCAACTCGATGCGCTGGTCCTCGAGCGGACCGTAGCGCTCGAGCCGGGCGGGATGGCGGAGGTGGGATACGAGGCGATGGACGGCGAATGGGTACCCCTCGATGCCCCGCCCGTAGATGGTGTGGATACAGACGTCGGCGAGGACGGAGTGGTGTCGGAAGGGCTCTCGCTCGAGCACGTTGGAGAGATGGATCTCGACGGTGGGGACCTCGGCTGCCTCGAGCGCATCACGGAGCGCGATCGATGTGTGGGTCCACCCTCCGGCGTTGAGGATGATCCCGTCGATCCCCGAACGGGCCGCGTGGAGTCGTTCGATGAGGGCTCCCTCATGGTTTGTCTGGAAGGTCTCGACCTCGACCTTGAAGCGTGTCGCCTCGTCCCGAACCCGCGCCTCCACGTCGGCGAGAGTCGCCGTGCCGTACACCGCGGGGTTCCGGGTGCCGAGGAGGTCGAGGTTGGGTCCGTGGGCGAGGAGAAACCGCATGTGGGGAGGGTACCGGGCCTCCGATCCGGCCTTGGGCAACGGATTCCCCTTCGCACACCGTTCGGGCCGAGTCCCACGCGAGGTCGTGGTGCCTACGGACTCAGCAGTCCGGCGACCCGGTCCCTGGCCTCGTCGACGAGGGACTCGGGGAGGGGGGCGAGGTGCGTGGCCCAGCGTCGCGAGAGCGACCGGGCGAAGGCATCGATGACGGTCGACACCGTGGCGGAGCCCGTCTCTTCGGTGATCTCGCCGGTCGCAGATGGGTCGAGCGGTAGGTCGAGGACGTCGTAGATCGGAACGAGGAGGCGATTGACCTCATCGGCGCCCGACACGACGACCACGCCGCCGACGTGTGCGGCACCCCTGATGAGCCGCTGTCCGTAGCCGGCCAGCTTCGTCCGGCCGGCGGCACTCACCGAGTACTCCCCCGGGCAGTACTCGCCGGAGACCTCACCGACGCGCGGATCGACACCGAGCGCGGACAGTGCATCCACGGTGAGTCCCGTGATGTGGGCGAAGCGGTCGTGGATGCCCGCGGTTGCATCCGCCTCGGGAGTCACCATGGACACGCCGATCGTGCCCTCGTGGAACACGGCTGCGCGGCCGCCGGCGAGACGCTCCACCGGCGCGTACCCAGCGGCGCGGGCGAGGGCGGCAGCCTCCCGGTATCGGTCCTCATGGGTGTCGCGACGACCGAATGCCACCATGCGCGACGTCGGGTGCACGCGGGCACTCGGACCGACCTCACCCCTTGCCACCCATTGGTGGAGGACGGCGGAGACCGCGATGTCGAGCCCCGGCTCGGATGGGAAGCCCTCGGTGTGGAGTGTGAGTGGTCGGAGTGTCATGGTCGTGTGCATACGACGGGCCCTGCAAGACTCCCGACGGATGGGAGTGAGGATGGTACGGACGTTCGCCGTGTTGGCGATGGGCCTGTTCTTGGCTGCGTGCGCCGACGGGGCGTTCCTCTCCAATGAGGGCCCCGCTTCTCGCTGGGTGTCCGATGCCTCGGCCCCCCCGGTCGAGACATCCACCACGACGACTTCGACCGAGCCCGCGCCGCCGATTGTCCCAAGTGCGTCATTGGGCTGGTGGAACGACCGGCTGGCCCTGCTCGAACCCGAGGAACCGGCCTCGCCCGAGCAGGCCGTCTCGGCCGTGTGGAGCGCCTCGGGGGGTACCGACCGGTATGTCCAGGTGGCCGCCGGAGACCTGGTGAGGGCGCTCCCGGGGCTCTCGTTCCCCGCGATGGTGCCCGACGACGCACGATGGGTCACCACCCAACTCGTGTTCTCCCCGTCGTCCGGGCGATTGTCCGACGACCAGGTTGCGGCGTTCGGCATCTGGACCGTCGAGCCGTACACCGAGCCCCGGGACCAGGCGCAACGGGCAGTCCTCGGAGTGGCGCTCGACGACATCGATCGGGCGGCCCTCTCCCTCGATCCGGAGGGCGGATGTGCCTGGTTCCGGGCGCGTGTCGTCATCGAGTGTGCAGCAGGCCCCGACGATCTCAATCCTTCGTGGTGGATCGAGACCTTGGACGGGCCGACGCTCGTATGGCTCGATGGCGTATACCGCTACGAGCTACGCGTGCGGGGTCTGCCGAGGTCCGTGACGGAGGCCATGGCGAGGGCGATGGTGCCCCTCGATGTGCTGCGGTCCCCAGGGGGAGTGACGGCTGGCGGTTAGCCTCGCCAGATGATGCATGGGAGCGGGTGGTTCGCCCGCCTGCGCTACGACGACAGCCAGTCCCCCCCGAAGGTGGATCGAGCGCTGCTCACGCGGGTGTTCGCCTACGCACGCCCCTATCGCGGGCACCTGCTCGGGGTGCTCGTGACGATCGTGATCATCTCGGGCTTGGGCGTCGTGCCGCCGATCCTCACTCGGGCGCTCATCGACGATGCGATCCCCTCCTCTGACATCCGCCTGCTGAGTTGGCTAGGCGGCGGGATGGTTGCGGTGCCGCTCATCTCGGCTGCAGTCGGCGGTGTCCAGCGGTGGCTCACGGCGACGGTCGGAGAGGGCATCATCTTCCACCTCCGGACAGCCGCTTTCGGGCACCTCCAACGGATGTCCCTGCGGTTCTTCACGTCCACGAAGACCGGCGAGCTCATCAGTCGCCTCAACCAGGACGTGGTGGGCGCACAGCAGGCAGTCACCGGGACCCTCGTGACGATCGCCTCGAATCTCATCAGCGTGCTGTTCACGATCGCAGTGATGCTTCAGACGAACCTGCTGCTGACGGGCCTGGCCATCGCAGCGCTCCCCCTCTTCGTCGCCCCGGCGCAGCGGGTTGCGAAGGTTCTTCGCCGGGTCACGCAAGAGCAGATGGAGCATGACGCAAAGATGTCGGCGATCCTCCAGGAGACCTTCAACGTGTCGGGCGCGCTCCTCGTGAAGCTCTTCAACCGGGCCGACCACGAAGGAGGGCGCTACGCAGGGGAGGCGGAGCAGGTCCGTCGCCTCGGGATCAGGAGGGCGCTCGTGGGGCGCTGGTTCTTCGCGGCCCTCGGCCTCGTGTCGGCGGTCGGATCCGCAGCGGTCTTCTGGGTGGGTGGTGTCCTCGTGATCAACGGGTCCATCAGCCTTGGGGAAGTCGTCATGTTCTCGGCTCTCGCGACCCAGCTCTACGGCCCGCTTTCGGGCCTGTCGAATGCCCGGGTGGAGTTCGCCACTTCCCTCGTGAGCTTCGAGCGGGTCTTCGAGGTCCTCGACCTGCCCCATGAGGTGGAGGAGCCCAGCGATCCCGATCGCAGCCCGATCCGTGGGGCGATCCGGTTCGAGGACGTGTCGTTCACCTACGACAAGGAGACTCCCGCAGGGCTCGAGGCAGTGCGGAGGATGTTCTCCAAGGAGGTGCAGGACGAGGGCCGGGTGGAGACGCGCACCGGTCGATCCTGGGCCATCGAGGAGGTCACCTTCGAGGCAGAGCCCGGGATGATGCTTGCGCTCGTCGGGCCGTCCGGGGCTGGGAAGACCACGATCTCATACCTCGTCCCGCGCCTCTACGACGTGGACCGTGGGCGGATCCTCATCGACGGGATCGACGTGCGCGAGCGGACCCTCGGGGACCTGGCCGAGGGGATCGGCGTGGTGACGCAGGAGTCCTACCTCTTCCACGACACGATCGGGGCGAACCTGCGATACGCGGCGCCGGATGCGTCGGAGGAGGACCTCGAGGCGGCCTGCGCGGCGGCGAATATCGCAGGGTTCATTGCTTCGCTCCCCGATGGGTACGAGACCGTGGTGGGGGAGCGGGGCTACCGGCTCTCGGGTGGGGAGAAGCAGCGGCTGGCGATCGCCCGCGTGATCCTCAAAGATCCACGGATCCTCATCCTCGACGAGGCGACCTCACATCTTGACTCACGGTCCGAGGCGCTCATCCAAGAGGCCCTCGAGCACGTGATGCAGGGACGCACCTCGCTCGTGATCGCCCACCGACTCTCGACGGTGCTTGCAGCGGATCGCATCCTCGTGGTCGACGAGGGACGGCTCGTCGAGCAGGGCACGCACGAGGAGTTGCTCGCGAGGGACGGCCTCTACCGGCACCTCTTCCAGACGCAGTTCCAGTCGTCCGTTGCCGGCGCCTGAGCCCTACGCGCCCTGCCCCAGGTGACGGCCCGCCGCCGGCCCGGCGGGGGAGAGAAGGAGGTGTGTGCCATCGGTGCTCATCCACAGCCCCGGCTGGGTCTCGAGCCAGACATGGGTGGGGAATGCCGCCAGGGTCGCGCGACCTGCCCGGTTCGGGGGGGCATACACGATCGCCTCGGGCCCGGGGGCATGGAGCGCTGGGAACGCAGTGCGCCTGGTGAACGCCCCGAAGAGCTGGGCGACGCCCTCGGCAGGTTCCAGGGGGCCATCGGCGGACCAGAATTGGACCGACTCGCACGTCGCGCACGCGACGACGGAGATCGGTCCCACGGAGTGAAGTTCGTGTCGGCACTCGAGCATGGCCCAACGATGCCAAAGGGGTGTGACACGTTTGGGTGGATAGGAACGTCCGGGCGGTTCTGGCTCCGGGCGTGACTGACCGTGGTGTCTTGCCTCTGACCTGTCGTGCCGCCTGGTGAAGGAGTTGGGGGTCACGTCCCGGGACGTGGTGCATGGGTGACGCCGTATCGGCCTCGTTGGTTTCCTTCCAGCTGGCTTCTTCGAGTGGTGTCGGCTCGACTCGCCAAGTGCCGTCTCCGGTGCGGTCGGTCAGTCCCCGTCGTTGTCGGGGTCCAGGTCGGCCCGTGCGCCGGGGATCACGAGGGTGGGAATGCGGCTGCGATCGACCACTTGCGCGGAGATGGACGTCCACGAGGACTCCTCGAAGAGCTTCTTCGTCGCTCCCATGACGATGAGGTTCGCATCGAGGCGGTCGGCCGTTGCCACGATCGCATCGGCCGGATCGCTTCCATCGACGTAGACGGGATCGGCAGTGATACCGCGGGCACTGAGCGCAGCGAGGATTGGCTCTGCCAACCGTGCTCCCCGCTCACCGATGTACCGGGCCACGGCGTCGTCCTTGGAGGCGGGCTCGTCCTCTCCGGGGGAGAGGGGACTCCAGTCGTTCTTCTCGAGGTCCTCGAGGAAGTCGCGTGGCACCTGGATGGCCGTCATCACCGAGACCCGGAAGGTGTCGCGCCAGATCGACTCGAGGAACGCCGCCACCGGCCCCGGGGGCAGTGCACCCGCGGTTGCTATCACCACGTGCATGGGTCCGGAACCCTACCCCCGGTTGGGTTCGGACAGCGTGTCGGTACCCTCGCCCCCATGAGCGCATCCGACGAACTCATCAACCGCGTCACCTGGAAGATCCCGAGTGCCCTCGCTCTGGTCGGCTCGCGAGCCGGCGACGAGTGGAACGGGATGACCACGTCGTGGATCACGCAGGTCGCCATGGGACCCGAGGTGCTCATCGGCGTCGGCATCGACAAGACGGCCGTCACGCATCGCCTCATCTCCGAGGGTGGATCGTTCACGGTGAACCTCTGGGACTCCGAGCACACCCGTCCCTTCGTGAAGTTCTCGAAGCCCGCGACCAAGGAGGGCGACGCGCTCAACGGCCTCCCGATCCGCGAGGGGTCGACGGGGGCTCCGATCTTCGAGGACGCCATCGCCTGGATGGAGTGTCGGGTGGTGAACCCCGTCGACTGCGGTTCGCACACCTTCTTCATCGGGGAGCTCGTCGGATGCGATGTCGTGGACGACGAGAAGCGCCCGGCATCCATGAGCGACACCCGCATGAAGTACGGGGGAGTGGTGCGTGGAGGGCACTGAGGGGCCGGCCGGACTCGATCGATCGCTGGTCCTGGTCCGGTGAAAGGGGGATGGGGTGTCCCCCGAGGGTTGTTTCCTGCGCTCCCTGCCCGGGGTCAGTGAGGCGTGCGGGTCTCCTCCATCCGGCGGGCGACGACGAGCCCTGACCCCAGCGTGATGGCGGCGACCACCCAGATGGCGTGTCGGGGCCCAGCGAGGTCGGCGACAACACCGGTGAGGATGGCGCCGACCGCGAACCCCGCGTCGCGCCAGAGGCGGTAGACACCCACCGCAGACGCGCGCCACGTCGGGTGCGCGAGGTCGCCCACCGCCGCGAGGAGTGTGGGGTACACCAGCGCGGTCCCGATGCCGAGGAGCACCGCGGCGACGAGCCACGGGCCGAACGCGTCGAACACGCCGATGGCGCCGATGGCGACGGCCTGGACCCACATCCCGATGGCGATCATCCACTTCCGACCGAGGCGATCCGACATGGCGCCGGTTGCGAGCTGCCCGAATCCCCACACCGCCGGGTACGCGGCAGCGAGGATGCCGATGTGGCCGACGGAGAGGCCGGCGTCGGCGAAGACGAGAGGGAGGAGCCCCCATGCCATGCCGTCGTTGAGGTTGTTCACCATGCCGGCCTGGCTGACGGCCGAGAGGGATGGGTTCCGCAGGCTGGTCTCGGCGAAGACCTCGCGCGTCCCCAGCGTCGGGGTACTGGTGGCCGGGGCATGGGTCGCTGCCTCGTGGGCGACGTGGTGGCGGGTCTCGCGCACCGCGAACAGTGACAATCCCAGGCCGAGCCCGGCGAACGCGAGGCCGAGGTAGAAGGGCTCGGGGCGGAGGCCGTGACGTGCGGCGAGGTACCCGGTGGCGAGCGCGGTGGCGGACACGGCGAGGTATCCGGCGGCCTCGTTCAACCCCATGGCCAACCCTCGGCGCTGAGGGCCGGCGAGGTCGATCTTCATGATCACGGTGGTGGACCAGGCAAGCCCCTGGTTCACCCCGAGGAGCACGTTGGCGAAGACCACCCATCCCCATGTGGGAGCCCAGATGAGGAGCAGCGGCACCGGGAGTCCGACCAGCCACCCGGCGATGAGGACCGGCTTGCGGCCGAACCGGTCGGACAGTGTCCCGGCGAGGAAGTTGGTCAGTGCCTTCACGAGCCCGAAGGCGACGATGAAGGTGAGGGCGGCGGTGAAGCCCGAGAGTCCGAACTCCTCCTCGGCAAGGAGGGGCAGGACGGTCCGCTCCTGCCCGAGCATCCCGCCGACGAGCGCATTCACCCCCACGAGGAGTGTGAACTGCGCGAGATTGGCCCCGATGCCGAGGCGGACCTGGGCGCTCATCGCCTGCCTCGCGTGGCGGCGATCTCCGACGGTCCGGCGTCGGTGGCCGATGCGCGCCTCCCGGACCGAACCATGAGGGAGGCGGCGGTCATGGCGCGTTGCCCATGCCCACAGTGGAACACGGTGTTCTCGGGAATGTCGCCTGCCTGGGCGGTGAGCGCCCCGAGCTCTCGATGGCGTGCGCCGCTGACGTGCCCGTTCTCCCACTCAGGGTGCTGGCGCACGTCGACGATGGTGGCGTCATCGGGTATGTCGCGGGCCTGGAGCAGCGGAATACGGGCGAGGGCACCGCCGCTGCGGACCCAGTCGTCGAGGTCCAACCTGCCGAGGAGCGCTCGATGGCCCACGTTGAGGGCCTGGCGGACGAGCTCTCGCTCGTCCTGGTCGGGATCGAGCACGAAGGCAAGGGGTATCTCGGGATCGAAGAGCCACCCGAGGAAGGTTCCGAACTGCCCGCGGAGTTCGTTGGAGACGGAGCCCGGGACGTGACCGGAGGCAAACCGCCCGATCGGCCGAGCGTCGATGACCACCACTTCCGAGAGTCGGTCCGGGGCGACGGTGGCGAGTCGTGGGAGGTCGACCCCGAGGACCTCGGGTCCCCGTTGGTTGACGGGTCGGAGTCGATCGAAGTAGCTCGGATACGTGCCCAGGCCGGAGAGGAGGTCCTCGACGAACCGAGTGCCGTCGGGCTCGAGCACTGCGGGGTGCGTGACTCGTTCCTTCGCGACGGTGGAGACGCCCGAGGTGTCGGATGCTCCTGCAGAGCAGAAGGAACCGCCGCCGTGTGTGGGGCGGATCTCCACGTCACCTGGGAGGGAGGAAAGGAGAGCGCGCACCGAGCGATGGGCATCGTGCGCGAGGGGGATGGTCAGCTCCGGTGTGATGAGGTCCGGTCGGGCGACGCCCCCGATCATGAGTGTGCCCCCAGAGAAGACGGCCCGCGGCGCCGTCCCGTCGACGAGGACGTAGGCCGCGTGTTCCGGGGTGTGGCCCGGGGTTGCGACGACGCGGAGGATGAGGTCGCCCACCGGGACCTCATCGCCGTCGTCGACGGCGAGGTGGGGGTGGAGGAGTCGACCGAGGCGGGGAGCGATCAGTTGGGCTCCGAGCGCGACGAGCTCGCGCGCGCCCGAGACGAAGTCTGCGTGGACGTGGGTCTCGGCGACGTGGCGAATGCGCAGTCCGAGGTCCGACGCGAGATCGAGGTATGGCCGCGGATCGCGCTCGGGGTCGACGAGCAGTGCTGAGCCGTCTCCGAGGTCGACGAGATGGGCCATGTTCCCGAGTCCGGGATCCGGCAACACGAATGCGCGCATGGAGTCTCCTACATTCAAGTGATACCTTGAATGTAGGAATGCACCGCTCCATCGTCAAGCCAATGCTTGACTGCGGGGATGGACTCCACGATCGGGAACAGGCCGGCCAAGGACGCGCTCTTCGACGTGTTCTCGCAGGTCGCGGCGTCGCTGGCGAGTGGGCGGCGTCTCGAGATTCTCGACGTCCTGGCCCAGGCGCCCCGGACCGTGGAGGTCCTTGCTGCCGAGATCGGCCAGAGCGTCGCGAACACGTCACACCACCTGCGTCGCCTTGCAGCGGACGGATTGGTGGGCACGGAGCGATCGGGCCGGCATGTCAGCTACCGACTCGCGTCGCCCCGGGTCCACGACCTCCTGCGCTCGCTCGAGGAGGTGGCGATGCGCCACAACGAGGGAGCCGTGGAGGCCGTGGAGGGGTACGTGGGTGACCGCACCGAGATCGGCGCCATCGACTGGGAGACGCTCGAGTCCCGTCGCGAGAGGGGCGAGCGGATCGTCGTGATCGATGTCCGCCCCACCGAGGAGTTCGACGCAGGGCACATCGATGGCGCCATCTCCATGCCGCCCGAGCACCTGGAGGAGCGCCTCGACGAGATCCCCGACGACGGGGACGTCGTCGCCTACTGCCGTGGGACGTACTGCGCGTACGCAGATCGTGCGGTGCGGGCCCTCATGTCAAGGGGTCGGGTCGCCTTTCGCCTCGACGGGGGGTTCCGCGATGTCGTCCCGCTCGGCCCTGTTCCGCGTGAGGTGATCACACCCCGGCTTGACGGCGGCGACGGCGATGAGGGCCGCACCCAGTGTGGTGTGGGAGCCGATGAGCGAGAACGCGAGGTCGCATTCGAGTCGCCCGGTGACCAGGGTCCACGGTACCGCGGCGCCACTCCTCGCAGGTGGTAGGCGAGAGTTCCCTCTGTGACGTCCGGTCAGGGCCGTCCGTGGGTGCGTGGTGGTGCGTGCCGCGCCGATCGGTGGCCGGACATCAAAAGACGAGGACCTGGTCGGCTTCCTGGGTCCAGTCGGTGAGCTCGTCGAGGGTGCTTCTGAGGCATCCGTCGACGAGGTCGACCATCCCCCGCGCATCCATGCACGTCCCGCAGACGCCGATGGCGGCACCGCGGCGGGCGAGGGAGCGAAGCATGGATTCCAGGTTGTAGTACCCCGTGGGGACCTTCTGGCCGGCCTGGGCGCATGCGGCGGCGTCGCCGAGAAGGAACACCTTGACGTCCTCCCCCTCCCGCTGGGCGAGCGATCGTGCGAGCCGGAGCCCGTTGAAGGAGCGCTCGGTGCCGTAGGGCGGGTCGTTGAGGACGAAGAGCGTGGAGGGCATGTCGGGGTTCCTTCCGTGTCGTGGTGGGCGTGGTCGTGGGCGCGTGCGATGGGCTTGGCCGCTGGTCATCCGAACGGGGTCGTGCCCACTGCGACGGGGAGGCCGGAACGGCGCCACTCCGGGAACCCGTCCTCGAGGCGCCGCGCCGTGTACCCGGCGGCGTGAAGGAGCTCGAGCGCCTGTGGGGCGAGGACGCAGTACGGCCCTCGGCAGTACGCGACGATCGTCGCACCGGGCGGATGGTCCTCCATCCACGCCTGCAGTTCGGTGAGTGGGACGGAGCGCGCACCGGGGACATGGCCCTCCTCGTACTCCTCCCGGGGGCGGACGTCGAGCACCATGAGGTCCCCATCGTCGGCCCGGGCGAGGAGTTCGTCCCTTCCCAGCGGCTCCAGTTCGTCCCGGGCCTCGAAGTAGTCCTGCAGGATCCTGTCGATCTCGGCGTACCGGCGGGCGGCCATCTCGGCCAGGAAGGAGAGGAGCTCGCCCACGTCGCCGTCAGCGAGGCGGTAGAACACCCTCGTCCCCTCTCGCCGCGCGTGGACCAGGCGAGCCTCGCGGAGGACCCTGAGCTGCGCCGAGGTGTTCCCCACCGTCATCGAGGCCGCATCGGCGAGGACCTCGACGCTCCGCTCGCCCTGGTGGAGGAGGTCGAGGAGCTCGACGCGTTTGGCGTGTGAGACGGCCTTCCCCAGGCGCGCGAACTGCTCGAACAGCCCATCCTTGGCCGCAGCCCCATCACCTGCCGTGTGCATGTGGACCATTCTAAGGAATGTTCGAACAGCGTCCGTCCGTCATGGGTCGAGGCGGCGCCAGATGGGATCGGTGAGGCGCTTCCACACCACGCCGAACACGACGCCGGCCACTGCGAGGGCGAAGAGGAGCGGCCGGAGGGCGACACGGTCCGCAACCGCACCCACGAGCGGTTGGACCAGGGCCATCACGAAGGTCATCGCCGCGAAGTCCAGGCCGATGACCCGGCCGCGGATGTGATCGGGGGCGAGCGCCTGCAGCCCGTAGCTGGAGAGCGACCACTGCGAGCCCCCGCCGAGGTGGCCCACGACCACGAAGACGGCGCCGAGCCAGATGGTGGGGGCCCACGCGAAGCCGGCGTACCCGATGCCCCACAGGGAGATCGCGGCACCGATCACGCCGAGGAGGCGTGCATCGCTGGAGCCGAACCACCTCCGGGCGAGAAACGGCCCCACCAGGGCCCCGAGCCCCCTCGCCGCGAACAGGATCCCGGTCCCCTCGTCACCGAGCCCGAACAGTTCCACGGAGGCGACCGCCAGCAGGGTGATCGGCCCCGAGGCCACCACGGCGAACCCGGCCTTCGACGTGAGGAGGGCGCGGATCGGGGGCCGTCGCCAGGCGTAGAGGAACCCCTCGCGTACCGACTCGATCATCCCCACCCGCTCGGTGGGGGACTCCTCGGTGAGCGGCGTGCGAATCCTTGCCACCAGGACGGCCCCGACGAAGAACGTGGCCGCATCGATCGCGAAGGCGACCGGTCGGGAGAATGCCGCCGCCACCAAGCCGCCGAGCGCGGCACCGACCGCGGCCATCGTGCCCCAACTCGAGCCCATGAGGACGTTCGCCGCCGAGAGCTCCCGTCGGGCAACGAGGTTGGGGATGCCGCCGCTTGCAGAGGGGTTGATGACCGAGACCGACGCGGCGACGACGGCGATGCCGACCAGCCCCCCGGCAGGGGTGAGGCGATCACCGAGGAGGGCGAGGACCGATACGGTGGCGCCTGCGACCAGGTTCGCCCCGAGCATGAGGCGCCGGCGGTCGAGTCGGTCGGCGAGGCTCCCGGCGAAGGGTGAGAGGAAGAGGCCGGGAAGCGAGTTGGCGACCATCACCCACCCTGTGGAGAAGGCAGAGCCCGTGGCCTCGTAGACGAGGCCGAGGAGGGGGACGAGCAGGAACCAGTCCCCTCCGAATGAGATGAGGCGGGCGAGGAACAGCCTGCGGAAGTCGTGCCGGCCACGAAGGATCGATCGGTACTCGCCGGAGGTCATGGCCGGCGCACGGTACCGGTGCCCACGTGCTCTACGATCGTGCGACCCGACGACGGAGGCGGAGCACATGGACGTACGGCTCGATGGCAAGGTGGCGGTCATCACCGGCGGGAGCCGCGGCATCGGCCAGGGGATCGCCGAGGAGTTCCTTCGATCCGGGGCTGAGGGCGTCGTCGTCACGAGCCGCCGGTCCGAGAACGCGACCGCAGCAGCAGCGGCGATCGGGGAGGCCACGGGCCGTTCGAACGCCATCGAGGCCGTGGTGGCACGGGCCGACTTGCGGGAGGACGCCGACCGGACGATCGCCGCGACCGTCGAACGATTCGGCTCCTGCGATGTCCTCGTGAACAACGCGGGGACCAACCCTTCGCCGGGAATGCTTGCCGACGTCGACCAGGGCGCCGTCGAGAAGACCTGGCAGGTGAACCAACTCGGGCCGCTGCTGTGGGCCCAAGCGGCGTGGCACGGGTGGATGGAGGCCAACGGGGGCGTGATCATCAATACGGCGAGCCTCGGGGGACTCAGGCCAGGCGCGGTGCTCGGCGCCTACAACGTCTCGAAGGCAGCGCTCATCTTCATGACCCGTCAGATGGCACTCGAGATGGCGCCCGGCGTCCGTGTGAACGCCGTGGCGCCGGCAGTCGTGAAGACGAAGCTGTCGGCGATGCTCTGGACCGGAAACGAGGCGGGGGCTGCTGCGATGCATCCCCTCAACCGCCTCGGCGAGGTGGAGGACGTTGCCAATGCGGTGACGTTCCTCGCGTCGGAGAAGGCGTCGTGGATCACCGGTGTGACGCTCCCGATCGACGGCGGCGTCGATGGCACGGGGGCGGCCGCGACGCTCGCCTAGGTGAGGCGGGCGGGGAATCCGCCCTTGCTGATGGGCCCCCAGTCGTCGATCGTGAGGGTGATGAGGCTCTTGCCCTGGTCGACCATCGCCTGCCGGTACTCGTCCCAGTCGGGATGCTCTCCGGAGATCGCCCGGAAGTAGTCCACGAGGCCCTCGACCGCCTCGGGCACGTCGACCACCGAGGCGGTGCCGTACACCTGGACCCACTCGCCACCGAAGTCGTCGGAGAGCACGCACACGGATGCCGCGGGCGCGCGGCGTAGGTTCTTGGCCTTCGCCCGCTCGGGGTACGTCGCGATCACGATCTCGCCGGCGTCGGAGAGCCCCATCGTGACGAGGGAGGTCTGGGGTCGGCCGTCGCTTCGCGTGGTGACGAGGACGCCGTGGTGTCGGGGGCGGACGAACTCCTCCAGCTCGGGGCGTTTGACGTAGCGATCGGTTGCGACGGGTCGTGCCATGGGTCAAGGCTACGCCATGCGCAACCCGTGGATTCGAGGGTCGTGCAAGAGCGTGGTGCCGGGAAACCGGAACGCGGATGAGTCGCTGGCCGACACGTGGGAGGGACTCGGGGCCTGGGCCCTGCGTGGAAGACGGTCCTGAGCGAGCCGTGGGCCCGAGCGCGTGCCCGGGCCCACGGCTCGCTCGAGGGTGGTGTCAATCGTCCTTGCTGGTGGACGCCTGCTGTGCGATGTCGGCGACGATGTCGGCGTTGGCCAGGGTCGTGACGTCGCCCAGCTTTCGCTCCTCCGAGATGTCCTGGAGGAGTCGCCGCATGATCTTGCCCGACCGGGTCTTGGGGAGATCCGGCGTGAACACGATTGACGCCGGCTTGGCGATCGGGCCCAGCGCGGTGGAGACGTGGCTCCGCAGCTCCTGGAGGAGCTCAGGCGTCCCTTCGATCTCGCCGCGAAGGGTGACGAAGGCGGCGATGGCCTGGCCGGTCACCTCGTCCTTGCGTCCCACCACAGCAGCCTCGGCGACCGATGGGTGCGACACGAGCGCCGACTCCACCTCGGTCGTCGAGATGTTGTGGCCGGAGACCAACATGATGTCGTCGACGCGGCCGAGCAGCCAGAAATACCCGTCGTCGTCTCGTTTGGCGCCGTCGCCGGCAAAGTACTTGTCGCCGAACCGTTTCCAATAGGTGTCGTAATAGCGCTGCGGATCGCCCCAGATGCCACGCAGCATCGACGGCCACGGTCGTGTCAGCACCAGTAGACCGCCGCCGGGAACACCGACTTCCTCGCCCTGATCGTCGAGGACGCTCGCACCCACCCCGGGAAGCGGAAACGTCGCACTACCCGGCTTCAGAGTTGTCACACCAGGAAGCGGTGAGATCATGATCGAGCCCGTCTCGGTCTGCCACCACGTGTCGACGACCGGGCACCGCTCGCCGCCAATGTGCTT
>CAZRJG010000006.1:0-61729 GCA_964600365.1 uncultured Acidimicrobiia bacterium | reverse complement strand
GCATAACTCCACCTTTCCGTGAAATCAATGCCTCCACAAATCCCGGGTCGCTTCACATCGATGCGGGCCTGACGCAGCCACTTCGACAGCGTCATCGGATGGATCCCGAACTCAGCCGCGATCTGATCCAACGTCACGCCCCCGTCCCGGCCCTCGGCCACACGGACCACATCATCACGGAACTCTCTCGGATACGGCTTTGGCATAGACAACATCCTCTCCCAGCCCACCCCCACAGGGCAAGCCAGATCAGTTGTCACCCACCCGTGCACCAGCCCCGATCGATGGTGCTGTGACTGGGCAGGGATGAATCGTCACTCCTCCTCGCCTGTGCGCTTCAGCACCCCGAGTTCGAGCGCTGCGCCGACGAGTGCCACCCTTCCCTTGATGCCGAGCTTCTTGCAGAGTCTGGCCTTGTAGGTCTCGACTGTCTTGGAGCTGATGAAGAGGCGCTCGGCGACCTCGGCGTTCGTGTGTCCGAGGGCCAGGAGCCGGAACACCTCTTGCTCCCGATCGCTCAGCATCGAAAGGCCGCGGCTCCCGCCATCCGTGGAGTGTTCCGCCCGCTCCGACTGAGCGTCGGCGAGCAGTCGGGCCTGGCCGGGGAGCAGGTACACGCTCCCAGCGAGTACTGCGCGGATCGCATCCAGCAACTGCTTGGCAGAGGCGCTCTTGTGGAGGTACCCAGCGCCTCCGGCGGCGATCACTGCCTTGAGGTACTCGTCGTCGTCGTGCATGGTGAGCATCAAGACGCGGGTCGAGGGGTTGAGGTCAGGGATTCTCGCGAGGACCTCGAGTCCACCGAGGCCGGGCATGCTCAGGTCGAGGATCAAGAGGTCGGGGCGGAACGCCTTCACCTTCTCGACGCATTCGATCCCGTCGTCGGCCTGCGCCACCACCTCGAGGTCGGGCTCGTCGTCGATCATCGCCGAAAGGGCCCGGCGCATGACCCGATGGTCGTCGGCGATCATGATCGTATTCATAGGGGCACCTCGATGAACACGGTCGTGCCGGAGGCAGCCGTCTCGACCTGGATGGTCCCTCCGATCATCTGGGCCCGCTCCCGCATGGATTGCAGGCCTACCGTCGACTTCAACGCCACGCTCTCGGAGTCGAACCCGGCGCCGTCGTCCTCAACGATCGCCCTCACCCCGTCTCCGAACCGTGAGACGTGTATGCCGATCGTGGACGCTCCGCTGTGTCGAACCGCATTGGTCAGGGCTTCTTGGATCACCCGATAGAGGGTCGTCTCCACAGGGCCCGGAAGGCGATCGTCGAACTCCACCCGGACATCGATCGAGAGGCCTTCCGCGGAGTGCTCATGGTCTTCCGCATGTCGCCTGAGGGCTGCCCCGAGGCCGAGCGAGTCGAGGGCGGCCGGACGCAGTTCGTGCGACATCTCCCTCACCTGTTCGAGGGCTCGCACGGCGATCTCCCGAAGCTCGGGGAGCCTGTCCTCGACGACTTCGGGGGATCGCTCGAGTTGCGAGAGGGTGATCGAGAGGGATCCGAGACGCTGCCCGAGGCTGTCGTGGAGCAGCCGGGAGATGCGCTGGCGCTCCTCCTCCTGGACGGTGAAGAGCTCCTGGACGAGGCGTTGGCGGATGCGCTCCGACGCCTCGCTCTCGGCGTGGGCGTGTTGGAGGCTCTCTGCCATCTGGTTGAAGGACACAGCGAGGGTTCCGAGCTCGTCGGAGCTCCATTGGGTTGCCCGCACCGAGAGGTCGCCATCGGAGACGCGCTTGGTCAGGCCCACGAGATCCTGGAGCGGGCGGGTCAGGTACCAGGTGAGGAGGCCCGCGCCGAGTTCCCCGGCGACCGCGACTGCTCCGACGAGGGTGAGGAGCTTCAACGTGAGTACCCCGACGGCGCGGTCCACGGCCGCTTGACTCACGCCGATCGTGATGGTGCCGACCCCGATGCCTCGCACCGGGGAACGGAACACATGGATCGTCGTTCCATCGACGGTGGATTCATGGTCGTGGGATGGCCCGATCGCGCTGAGATCGCCAACGAGCTCCTCGACCTCGTCCCAATCCGCGAGCAGGAGCGACTCCGAGAACCCGGTCGCGCCATCGGGCGCATAGGCAACGAAGGCAAGGTTGTCGTGGTGGGAGATCTCGTTCGAGAGGGTCGGGGGCAGGAGTGGCTGGCCCTCCCGGACGTCCTGGAGGGAGACCGTCGCTGCAACGTCTGTGGCGATCGCGCCGCCCGTCTCGTGGAGCTCGGCGACGAGCTGATCCCTGACACTGCTGCGGACGAGTGCGATGACGGACGACCCGAGGAGCACCGTGACCCCCAACACGATGCCGATGATCTTCGTTCGGACGCCGACCGACATCACCGCCTGGGCGAGGGGGCGGATGTGCCGCAGAAGGCCTTCCGGCATCGTGGGGAACCGTCGCATCAGGCGTCCGGTTCGCCGCGAGGTGTCGCGGGGCGGGCAGGCGATCTCGCTGGACGTGCGGGCGCAGGCTCCCCATTGCGTGGCGCGTATCGGCGGACCGGTGTCGACCGCATGCCCATCGTGCGCACGGCGCTCCTCTCTGGAGGTGTCCCGCAGGGAAAGGGTCGTCTGGGGCGACCTCAGGCGCTCGAAGGACCCTCGAACCCTGACCTGCTTCTTCAGTTATACCCCGTCCCCATGGGCTCGCATGTCAGGCAATTCCCTCCGTTTCCGGTCGTCGGTCTCGAGCGCGTGCGCGCCGACCCCAGGCGGAGCGCACTCTTGAGGGCCCAGGCGGGGAGTGTCTCCCGACGCGCCGGTTCCCGGCCCCATAGGAAGGATCGGACCGGGAACCGAGGGAAGGTCAGTCGGACGAGATCGCCTACCGAACCACCCCCAACAGCGCGATGCTCACGGCACCGGCGGAGAACCACCACACAGCCCCGGTGAACACGCCCAGTGCTGCCAACACCCCTATGTAGAGCGAGGCAGTGGCGAACCCCTTCAGGGCGAAACGTGTGACACGCTTCGGTGAGGGGTGATCGGTGAGCTCGAGGAGGTAGCTCCACGCGCCCCCGTCGGTGTGGGTCGATTGCATGCTGTTCTCCTTTCAGTCGAGCGAACCGATTCCTCGACCGTGTGGAGGACTGTCTGTACCCGAGATCGGCGTCCCGGTGAGGAAGGTCACCGGTGCACCCATCGGGGGCGCCTCCGCACCTCTGTTATACGGTCCTGGGGTCCGCGGGCGCTGTCGGGAGAACTCCGCTCCGTCCCGCCTCGCTGTCGGGAACACTCCTCCCCGGCTTCGTGCTGCTGCGGCTCCACCGCGCTCAACGAGGTTCGTGGTCAGCGGCGACCGCGTTTGGCCGCCGGTCGAGAACCGGCGGAGGGTCGGCGAGTGGTCCCACTCGCCTCCTACGCTTGTCGGATGGACGAACGATCCGAGGAGCGCAAGGAGCACGCCCCGACCTGTGGGGGCTGCGAGCACGAGGTCCGGAGCGGGCAGCCCACGTTCTTCTTCGACGAGGTGCGGTACCACGTGATGTGTGTGCCCGCTGAGCACGCCTCGAGGGCCCAGTCCCTCCTTGGCGTCAAGAGCTGCTGAGGCTCTTCGCAGTTCCCGCCACCCCGAGCGGTGGTGTTCAGTCGATCGAGCCGAGGAGGCCGAGTCGTTCCACGTCCACCCTGATCTCCGCGAGCCGTTCGTTGGGGAGCGGCACGAGGGGCAACCGCACCGGCCCCTGGTCGAGGCCCATGAAGCCGAGCCACGCCTTCAACTCCGCGATCGGTACCGCACCTTCCTTGCGCGTGAGCCATGGGTCACGCATCCAACGCTGGAAGGCGTCACGGTGCGGTGAGAGCGTGGCGCTGATGCGTCGTGCCTCGTTGACATCGCCTCGCTGTGCGGCCCTCGTGTAGTCGAGCACGGGCCTGTCGTCGGCCGTCTGGAACATGGCGAGCGCCGGTGTGGACATGAGCGCACGCAGGCCGTGGTCGAGGTGGAGGTCGAGCCACCCGTCCTCCGAGGCATCGCAGACCACGATGCGGTCGCCCACCCCGTCCAACAGGGCGATCACGTCGTCCTTGGGTTTGGGGTGCTTGATGCCGCATACGGCGTCGATGTCGCACAGCCGGGCGATGAGGTCGTGTGAGATCGAGTAGCCCGAGTACGCGGTGTTGAACAGGAAGAGGGGGATCGACGTCCGCTGTGCCAAGGCTTCGTACCACGCAACGACGAGATCGTCGGACGGTCTCGGTGGGAAGTAGGGGTTCATCACGATTGCGAAGTCCATCCCGATCTCCTCGGCGTGGCGGGTGAGATCGACGGTGTGCCCGAAGACGTGGTGGCTCGTCTGGCCCATCACCGGGATCCGCCCCGCGACCGTGTCGGTCACGAGCTCGTGGACGGTGCGCCGTTCCTCCAGGGTCATCGCCCAGAACTCGCCCATCATCCCGCCGCAGAAGATGCCGTCCACCTCGATCCCCGAGACGTAATGCTCGACGGATCGGCGGAGCGAGGCTGCATCGATGGTCGTCCCATCCGAGGTGAACGGAGTGGGAATCGCCACCCACAGCCCGGACACCCGGTCGAAGGCTGTCTCCTTCTGCGCACTCAATGTCATGCCGCTCCTCCTCGACGAGCGAGGATACGGGGAATCGACCCCGCCAGGCGTCGCGAACGAACCGTGGGCGCGATCCTGTCAACCCGAACGTATGGTGATGCGATCGACCCCCCGGAGGTTGGGTCGGCTCGGCGCCTCGAGCGGAGGAGTGACGTGGAGGCCACGCCCGACAGGGCACAACTGGAAGCGGCCATCGAAGCGCAGGAAGGCCTGCGTGGGACGCTGGGTGACGCCGTGGTCGATGCCACGATCGAGGTGCTGCGGGCCAAGCTCACAGAGTCCGAAGAGGTCCCCAGGTCCCGCAAGCTCCTCACGGTCATGTTCGTGGACATCGTGGGGTCCACCCGCCTCCTGCACGGCCGGGATCCCGAGGAGACGATGGCTGTCCTCGATGCGGCCCTCAGTCGCCTCGCCGGGGCGGTTGCCGACAACGCGGGGCGAGTGACCCGCTTCATGGGTGACGGGTTCCTTGCCATCTTCGGGCTCCCGCGGGCCCGCGAGAATGACCCTGAGCGGGCGGTGCGCGCCGGCCTGGCGATCCTTGCCGACGCCCAACGCATCGCAGAGGACCTCGAGGAGACGCATTCGCTCGACGGATTCGCGGTCCGGGTCGGGGTCAGTACTGGACTCGTCGTTGCTGGTGGTCGCACGGAGGCCGCCGACACGATCATGGGTGACACGGTCGCGCTCGCCGCCCGCCTCGAGCAGGCAGCCCCGCCGGGTGGGATGCTCATCTCGGTGGCAACCCAACGCCACGTCCGCGGCCGGTTCACCATCGAGGACGCAGGACCCGTGGAAGCCAAGGGCTTCGGGGAACCGGTCGCCGCCTACCTCGTGACCGGGACTGCGGAGCAGTCGGTGGGCAGGGAGGGCGTTGCGTTGGTGGGCCGTGAGCGAGAGCTCGCTCGCCTCGAGGTGCTCCTTCGGTCTACTCCCAGTGCCCCGATCACGATCCTCGGCGACGCCGGGATCGGCAAGAGCCGGCTGCTCGAGGAGGCGATCCGAACGCTCCCCGCAGACGTTCCCGTGCTACGCGGGTTCGTCCGGGTCGAGCGGGGTGACGTGCCGTTCGACCTCATCGCCTCGCTGCTGTTGGAACGGGCCAGCCAGCTCGGCATGGATGGTGATCCCGCCGACCGGTGTCTCGCAGCCCTGCGCGCCGACGGCGTCTCCCCGGAGGGCGCGGAGTCGATCGTCCGCCTCGTGGGCTTCGCGCCCGCAGCCGCCGGTGATCCGACGCTCAACCTCCAGAGGGCCAATCGCCACCTCGTGGACTGGCTCGGGCGCCTCGGCGCCGGGAGCGGTCTCGTGCTCGCGGTCGAGGATCTCCACTGGGCCGACGTCGCATCGCTCGACGTGCTCGAACTGCTCACGCGCCGCCTCGTCGAGGCGGGTGGCGTGATGGTGGCCACGGCCCGCAAGGACCTCCTCGTGACCCGACCCGATTGGGGCGTGGGCCACGAATGGATGCACCTTGATGCGCTCTCTCGCTCCGACGCCGTGGTGCAGATCGAGGCACTTGCCGGGGCACCAGCGGGTTCCGGGGGGCCACTCGCGGAGCGGATCGCCGAGATGTCGGGCGGGAACCCGTTCCACGCCGGGGAGCTGTTCCGCATGGTCGTCGACGAGGGCCTCGTTGGGGAGGGGGCGGCGCTCGGGTCGATCTCGCCGGAACTCCTTGACGCGGCTCGCGTACCCCCGACGATGGCAGGGGTGGTCCAGGCCCGCATCGAGGCAATGCCCTCATCCCACCAAAGGGTGCTCGAGGTGGCTGCACTGATCGGAGGCGTGTTCTGGGACGTCATGCTGGGAGACCTGCTCACCGTCGCCGAAGAGGACCTCGACGAGGCCCTTTCGGAGCTCATGTTCCGCGAGATGGTCTCCCTCCGGCATCCGTCCGGCCTCGACGGCGCAACCGAGTACGGCTTCCAGCATGAGGTCACCCGCTCGGTGGCGTACGACGGGATGCTCCGAGGGAGGCGGATCTCGCTGCACGGTGCGGTGGCGGACTGGCTGGGCAACCGCATGGAGCGTCCCTCCGGTGAGTTCGCCGGGGTGCGAGCAGTGCACCTGGAGCGGGCGGGGAGGACCGAGGAGGCGGTCGACTGCTACATCGATGCGGCGCGTGCTGCGCTTGGCGGGTCGGCGCTGACGAACGCAGACGACTTCGTCACCCGGGGACTCGCCATCGTGGGCGACGACGGAGACCGCAGGTTCTCCTTGCTCTCCGTGCGGGAGGAAGTGCTTGGCCGTCGCGGGCAGTGGGATGAGCGGGCGCGGACGCTCGACGAACTGCTCGAACTCGCAGGCGGTGACCCGGGGAAGACGGCCCAGGTGCGGATGGGCCAGACGTGGCTGCACTACTTCCGGGGCGAGATGTCGGACGCAGAGGTGGTTGCGCGCATGGCGGTCGACGCCGCTGCTGCGACGAGTGACCTTGCGCTCCAGGCGTCGGCGGGTGTGGTCCTCGTGTGGTCCCGTTGGGGGAGCCAATCGGCCGCCGCAACGATCCCGGAGGCCGAGGGACTCCTCTCCCTCGCCGTGCGCTCGGGGAGCGAAGAGGTGGTGGGGGACGTGCGGAACCTCCTCGGCCTGCTCCTCCTCCAGACCCGTGAGTTCTCCGGGGCGAGACGGCACCTCGAGCTCAATCTCGCGTCGGCCCAGGCCGCCAGCGACCTGCGCGCCGAGTCGAAGTCGCTCAACAACCTCGCCGTTGCCGAGGTCGGACTGGGCCGATATGCCGACGCCCGAGCTCACTTCACCCGCTTCAAGAAGATCGCTGACGAGATCGGCGATGAGGTGAACTCGACGATGGCAAGGACGAACCTGCTGTGGGTGACCGTGTGTGAGGAGGAATGGGACGTTGCCCTCGAGGTCGCCCCGGGGGTGCTGGCAGACCAGGAGCGAATCGGACACAAGGACGCCGTCGCCGAGACCCTCATGTGGTTCGGCCACGCAGCCCTCGCCGCAGGAGATGCGCCGAGGGCCCTCGAGATCTACGAGCGCGCCCACGACCTACGTAGGGAGATCGGCCAAGGAGCCCTCCTCGTTGGCGCGGCGGCAGGGGTCGCCTACGCGGCGCTGGTGGCAGGTCAGGAGAAGTTGGCCCGGGAGTGGGCGACCCGTGTCAGGGAAGCGATTGATCGCGACCCGGAGCTGACGGGCACATGGGAGCCCCTCCTGATCCACCTGCGGTGTGCCCGGGTGTTCGAGGCACTCGGCGAACCGGATGTCGAGCACCTCCTGTCGCGGGCACGCGAGATGGTGCGGCGGCAGGCGGCGCGGATCGACGACCCCGTGGACCGGCAGACGTTCCTCGAGCGGGTTCCCTGGAACCGGGAGCTGCTCGAAGGCTGACGACGAGGTGGCGGCGCACCGCTAGGAACCCAAGAGGCGGCGTCGCGCTTCAGCCGTGCTCCCCTGCCAGGTGGTGGTGATGAGGATCGGCGCGAACCCCATCTCCACGTTGATGGCGAGCATCGGCTCATTCGAGCCGGCGTTCCACGTGTCGATCCACGCCACGTCGGGGAAGTCGTCGAGGATGTGCAGGGTGTTGGCCCCCTTCAGCCATCTCCCGATGCCCTTGTTGCGATGGTTGGGGTGCACGACCGTCTCCCACTGCCAGGCGAGGGATGGATCGAGGCGGTCATAGTTGACGGTCGTCGACCCGGCGAAGGCGCCCGTCGGGGTGTGCACGGCGACCATGGTGATGAGTTCCTTCTCGGCGGCTTCGACTGTCTTTTCGACCGACCTCCACCGCTCGGGTGTGACGACTTCGTCCTCGAACTCGAAGTCGTCCATCGGGGCGGTGTTCATCTGGAACTGGAGGTCGCAGTACGGGGCGACGTGCTCGGAGGGGAACGGGGAGCGGAGGGAGAGCAGGTGGTAATCGCCGGCGCGCTCGGTTGCCCGATCCACCCATGCCTGCATGAGTGAGCGCTCCACGTCGGCGAGCACGAGGCGGCTCCGCCTCTCGGTGTACACGAGCTTCAAGCCCATTCGCTCGCACAGCACTGCCTCGGGGTGTCCGTCGAGCACGTATGTGTCCACCCGCGTGCGCTCGTGGGCCTCGAGCCAGTCGAAAACGGGCTCGGCGATCGTCTTGGCGTGGCCCTCGCCGCGACGATTCAGGCGCACATGGATCCGTGCGAACGCGTTCTGCAGGTTCTGCTCCAGGTCGGCCCACACGACCGCGACCGCAACGATCTCGTCGCCGTCCCACAGGATCCAGCGGGGGGCGACCTGGTTGTCGGTCCAGTGTCGCCAGTCGAGGATCCGCCGCTCCACCGGCATCGGCGGATCGCCGGGCAGCTCCTCGGTCTGCACGGCCACGTAGTACGCATGCATCGCCTCGAGGAGGTCCCTCGGGGCAGTGCGTGTGTCGACGTGTTCAACGCGGGTCATGGGGAGAGGTTGGCGCGAGGCAGCCCGCCGTGTCGGGTCATTTCGCGCCAAGGTGGCCCGGACCGAAGTCCGGGCCACCACGCGCTCCCGTCCTAGGGGTTGAGTGGGTCGTTCGGAGCGGGGTCCGTCGGGTCAGGAATGCCGTCCCCGTCGGAGTCGGTGCTCTTCGGGTTCGTCCCGAAGATGTGTACCTCCTCGCCGTCCAACCACCCGTCGTCGTCGGTGTCCGGGTCGGTCGGCGACGTGGCGACGAACAGCACCTCCTGGCCATCGGTGAGCATGTCACCGCCGGTGTCGGGGTCGAGCGGGTCGGTGAGGCCGCCGTAGAGCACGACCTCCTCGAAGTCCGCCGGGTTCGCGTCTGCCGTGGAACTGGGCAACCAGTCCCGGTGCTGGGGCGTCCAATGAAGGACGAGGAGGTACCGATGGAGACAACGGCGTGGGTGCTCGTGGCCGGGTTCGCCCTGTTCGTGGCGGGTGCAGGTGCATGGCGCCTCGAGTACGAACAGGCTCCCGAGGACGCGCTCCCGGTCATGCACGCAGACAGGGCCCGCCTGCGGTGGATCCATGGTGTGATGCTCCCCGCGGTGGCCTTCACCGTCGCGGGCCTCTGGGGGCTGGCCTCGATCGACCCGATGGTCGCGGTCGGCGCGGGGCTCTACGCAGTCGGAGCCGTGCCCTGGATGCTCGCCCTGGCGTTCCGACTGAGCGTGGGGGAGTGGGCCGCCGAGCGGACTGCGACCGACGGCCGGGTTCCCGAGGTGTACGAACCGCTCGCCCGATGGGCTGGTCTGGGGCACCCCATCCACATGGCGACCGCCTACCTCGCCACGATCCCGCTCGCGCTCGGACTCGCGGACAGTGGTCTCGTGGCGGGGTGGCTCCCGACCGCTGGCATCGTGTGGGCAGGGATCCTGGGGCTTCTCTTTGTCATCCCCCGTACCCGCTTCGTCGCGGCGCCCCCGTTCTGGGCGCACGTCTTCACATTCGCCGTCGGACTCTCACTCCTGCTCACCTGACCAGACTCCTCGCAATGGAGCGTTTCCCCGACGTCGACAGCTACCTCGCTTCCTCCGAACGATGGCCCGAGGAGATCGCCCGCCTTCGGCCGCTCCTGCTCGATGCGGGACTCGACGAGGAGATCAAGTGGGGCAAGCCCTGCTACACGCTCGGCGGGAAGAACATCGCCATCATGCAGGAGTTCGCCGACTGCCTTGCCCTCATGTTCTTCAAGGGCGCCCTCGTCGACGATCCCGTTGGACTCCTCGTGGAGCAGGGTCCGAACTCCCGATCGGCGAAACGAATCGAGGTCCAGGCGGTCGACGACGTCGACCGCCTCGCGGACTCCATCGGGCGACTTCTCGACTCAGCGATCGACGTTGAGGAACGGGGCGTGGAACTCCCGCCTGCTCCGGAGGAGGAACTCGTCGGGGAGCTCCAAGAACGACTCGACGCCGACCCGGCGCTGCGGGTGGCGTTCGAGGCGTTGACCCCGGGCCGGCAACGCGAGTACCACTTGTATGTCTCGGGGGCGAAACAGGCGCCAACCAGACATGCACGGGTCGAGAAGCACGTCGCCCGCATCCTCGAAGGCAAGGGGCTTCGCGACCGCTGAGCGATGAAGCCATCTCGTCCTACCATCGCTTCCCCCACCGGCGGAGGCGCGCCTATCCCTGACACCAAAATCGGCCGCGTCGGTCGCGCCGAGTTCACCGCGATGCTCGCCATGATCATGGCGACCACCGCCCTCGGGATCGACCTCATGCTGCCCGCCTTCGGGGAGATCCGAGAGGCGTTCGGGCTCACCGAGGACTCCACGGCGGTCGCAGGAATCGTCACCTTCTACTTCATCGGCCTCGCCGCTTCGCAGGTCGTATGGGGGCCCCTCGCCGACCGGTTCGGGCGCAAGGCGGTGCTGCGATCCGGATTCGCCCTCTACGTGGTCGGAGCGATGGCCTCGGCACTCGCCCCCTCGCTCGGGGTGCTCTATGTGGCCCGGTTGGTCATGGGATTCGGTGCCGCCGGGCCACGCGTGATGGCGACTGCCGTCATCCGCGACACCTTCGAGGGCGAGGCCATGGCTCGGGCGATGTCGCTCATCATGGCGGTGTTCGTGCTCGTGCCCGTGGTGGCACCGTCCATCGGCGCGGGCATCCTCCTCTTCGCCTCCTGGCGATGGGTGTTCGGATTCTGTGTGATCTTCGCCGCAGTGGTGCTCGTCTGGTCCGAGCGGCTCCCCGAGACCCTCAGGTCCGAGCACCGGATGGAGCTTCGGTTCGGGGCGATCCGCGACGCGACGAGGGTCGTGCTCTCGAACCGGCAGACGTTGGGCTACACGCTTGCGATCACAGTGATGTTCGGAGCGTTCAGCTCCTACCTCGCGAGTTCCGAGCTCATCATCGGTGGCGTGTTCGGCCGGCCGGCGGTCTTCCCGCTCGTGTTCGGAGCGGTCGCCGCCGCAATGGGTGTCGCCCAGCTCGGGAACGCAAGGATCGTCGGGCGCTTCGGGGTGCGCCGCATGGTCCACGGAGCCATGTTCGGCTTCGTTGGGACCGCACTCGTCCTCACCCTGTGGGCGATGGGCACCGGCGGGGTACCGGCGTTCTGGTCGTACATGGCGCTGTTCGGGGGGCTCCTCGCCCTGTACGCGGTGCTCTACCCCAACATCAACACCATTGCCATGGACCCCATGGGCAAGGTCGCTGGGATGGCCTCGGCGGTGATCGGCCTCATCTCCATCGCCGGGGGAGCGGCACTCGGATCGATCACTGACAGGCTCATCGACACCACCGTCACCCCGCTCGCGGCAGGGTTCCTCGGCTACGGCGTCCTCGGCGTGCTCCTCATCGTCTGGGCTGAGCGGGGGAAGCTCTTCCAGCCGCTCCGCTGAGCCGCCTGCTGCTGGCCAGCGGCGTCGGCGACCTGGGCGTGATGCGTGGGCTCATGGTTGGCGGAACAGCTCGCCTGCTCCGCGAGTGACACCACGCCGAACTCATGGCCGAACCAGCTCGCGGTTCTCGTCGAAGCCGAGGGGTTCCGTCCCGTCGAACTGGAGATCATCGCTCGTACGGGATGGACGACCTCGGACCTCGATGCGGGCATCGACGCCGCCGAACCCGAGGGCCCCCTACGACCTCGTCACCGTGCTCATCGGGGTGAACAACCAGTTCAAGGACCTGGATCCCGAGGCGAAATGGTCGGAGCTTGCCGGGCTCCTCGGTCGGGCACCGGACTTCTCCAAGGGACCCGTGGTCGTGGTCTCCATCCCCGACTGGGGTGTCACGCCCTTCGGCGGCCGATACGACCGCGAGCAGGTCGCCCTCGAGGTCGATGAGTGCAACGCGATCGCCCGAAGCGAGGCCGAGCGGGTCGGGGCTGCATGGGTGTACATCACCCCGTTCTCCCGGTCCCACGTCGCCGCACTCGTTGGCGCAGACGGCCTCCACCCCTCGGGATTCCAGTGTGGGCTGTGGGCCGAGGAGATCCTGCCGGTCGGCGTCGAACTCGTCGGCCGCTGAGTCGACGGCTCAGGGGCACTGGCACCCTGACTAGCGTCCCCTCGCGATGGTGACCGATGTCTGAACGCGAGGCGAACGCACCAGCGAACCCCCGCGCCATGCCGCCGTGGCTCAGGGCCCTCGTCGTGGTGGTGCTCCTCTACCTGTTCCTCGTCGGTGTCAAGATGCTCGAGGGGGGGATCAAGGGCCTCGGCTCGGACTACACCGACGCCGTCTTCTCCTCGGTGAGCAGCCCGATCGCCGGGCTCCTCGCAGGCATCCTCGCCACGGTTCTCGTCCAGTCGTCCTCGGTGAGCACGTCCACGATCGTCGGCCTCGTTGCGGCGGGGGTCTTGAGCGTCGAGACGGCCATCCCGATGATCATGGGCGCAAACATCGGCACGACGGTCACGAACACGCTCGTCTCGCTGACCCACGTCCGGAAGTCCGACGAGTTCCGTCGTTCCTTCGCCGCGGCGACGATGCACGACTTCTTCAACTTCATCGCCGTGGCCATCTTCCTCCCGCTGGAGCTTTGGACCGGGTTCCTCTCACGGAGCGCCTCGGCACTCGCCGAGCTCGTAGGCGGCTCGACCTCCGGTGGTTCGTTCGACAGCCCGATCAAGGCCGCGGTGAAGTGGGGTGCAGGGCTCTTCGAGGAGATCCCGGCGCTCATCACCGACCACCCGGTCGCCTTCCCGGTGCTCGTCGCCGTGTTCGGGATCGGGATCATCTTCATCGCGCTCTCCCGGATCACGGGCAACATGCGGATGCTCGTTGCCGACCGAATCGAGCGGTCCCTCAACGCAGCGCTCGCCCGCTCGGGGCTCATCGGGATCCTCGTCGGCATCGTGGTCACGATCTCGGTGCAGTCGTCGTCGATCACCACGTCGATCCTCATTCCGCTCTGCGCCGCAGGCGTGCTGACCGTGCGCAATGCCTATCCGATCACGCTGGGTGCGAACGTCGGCACCACGATCACCGCGCTGCTCGCAGCGGTCGGCGCCGGGACCGTCGACGGCCTCACCATCGCATTCACCCACACGCTCTTCAATGTCGCGGGGATCCTGCTCATCTATCCCATCCCGGCGATCCGGTACATCCCGGTGCGGGCCGCTGAGGGCCTCTCCGCGCTCGCACAGCGGCGCCGATGGCTCGCCTTCGCCTACGTCCTTGGTGCCTTCCTCGGCCTGCCCCTCATCGGTATCGTCCTCTTCTGACAGGAGTCCAACCATGGTCCTTGCATTCTTCAGGTCACACGGCCACACCCCCATCGAAGAGGTCGAAGCGATCCTCGTCGGGATGCTCCACGACGCCGTGATCGTCTTCGATACCGCGACCGAGGCAGTGTTCGGAGCGGGGAAGTCCAAGGAGGCCAAGAAGAAGGTCCGCAGGACCGACATGGCGATCAACCGGGGCCAGGAAGAGGTGCGCCAGCGCCTCGCCGTCCATAGCGCCGTCCACGGCTCCGAGGTCGACCTCCCGGCGGTCCTCGCCTACATGTCGGTGGTGAAGGATGTCGAACGGGTCGGCGACTACGCCAAGAACCTCTATGACCTCGCCAAGTACGGCGCCGACCTCACCGATGGCGCCGACGCCGATGCGCTCGCCGACTTCCGCGATCGAGTGGGGGACATGATCGTGGAAGCGGCCGACATCTTCGAGTCGAACGACCTCGAGGCAGCTCGAGCGTTCTGCGCCGACGCCGACGAACTCCTCGCCGAGTGCGACAAAGGAGTGCGTAGCGCCTACGAGTCGGATGGGACGCCGTCAGAGGCAGTGGCGCGAGCGTTGTTCTACCGGTACGTGAAGCGCATCGCAGCGCACCTGCTCAACCTGATCAGCTCGCTCATCCTGCCGATCGACCAGCTCGACCGCTTCGATGAGGCGCCGGAGGACCGCTAGCCGCGCCTGATCGGACGGGCTGGTTCAGCCCTGCTGGGGGGTGAGGTGCGCCCGCCCCGCGTGTTCGCGGTCGAGCATGAGCACCGCGGCCGCGTTCCCGTCGGCGAAGCGGAGCTGGTCGACGATCTCCCCGACGGCCGATTCCTCTTCGACCTGCTCGGTGAGGAACCACTCGAGGAGCGGGTACGAGGCGGCGTCGTTCTCCTCGTGGGCGAGCGAGTGGAGGGCGCGGATCGAAGCGGTCACCGTCTGCTCGGCCTCGAGGGCCGCCTCGAAGGCCTCGACAGGGTCCGTCGGCATCGATCCAGGGCTCTCGATCGCGCCGAGCCGGACTTCGTTGCCCCGGTCGAGCACGAAGTTGAAGAACTTGAGGGCATGCATGCGCTCCTCATCGGCTTGGGCCCGCATCCAGGACTCGAAGCCGGTGAGGCTCGCGTCTGCGAAGTACGCGGCGAGTTGGAGGTAGGCGTGCGAGGACGACAACTCGAGAGTGATCTGGTCGTTGTAGGCGGCGGCGAGGCGTTCGCTCATCATGGGAGGGACTCCTTGGGATCGGTCTCGAAATCTACAGAGGGTGCGTTGCTGCGAGGATGATCGGATGACTTCCGACCGCTTCACACACCGCACGTTCGACCCGCCGCATGCCATCGAAGTGATGGTGTTCGAGGTCCGCGACGACGCTCTCGAGGCGTGGCTTGCCGCCGATCATGAGTTCTGGTCCATCGCCGAAGCGGAGCGGTTCCCGTTCTACATCGGCAAGGAGACCTGGGTGCGCCCCGGGGAGGGGCTCCACGAGGTGACCGTTGTGATCACCTGGTCGGACCAAGACGCGTGGGAGAACATCGATCGGGGTTGGGTCGAGGAGCAGGAGCATCGCTTCGCCGAGGCGGTCGGCGCCGACGCCTATCGGGTGGTGGCCGAGCCGCACCTCGCCAGCCAGTACCTCAAGGTGAGCGAGTACCGCTAGACGTCGCCCTCGTCTTCGGTGCGTTGGCGGTGGATGCGCCCGTGGCGCCCCCTGAGCGAGAGCCCGGTGCCCGACCCGTATCGGACATGGATCATCTCGGCGAGGATGGAGATCGCCGTCTCGCCGGGCGTCTCGGCGCCGATGTCGAGGCCGACGGGGCCGTGGATCCTGGCGAGATCCTCGTCGCCGAAGCCCGATTCGCGGAGGCGCTCGAGGCGAAGGTCGTGGGTCCGGCGGCTCCCCATCGCGCCGATGTACCGAGCGTCGCTCCTCAACGCCCAGTGGAGCACTGGCGCTTCGAACCGGCTGTCGTGGCTGAGCAGCACCACGTACGTGCGCCAGTCGGCCGTGAGCTCGCCGGTGACATCCTCCGGCCAGCCCCTCGTGACAGTTGCTCCGGGGAAGCGCTCGTCGGTCGTGAACGCCGGGCGGGCATCGGAGACGGTCACCCGGAAGCCGAGCAATTGGGCGTGCTTCGAGAGCTCCTGGGCGATGTGTACCGCCCCGAAAATGACGAGCACCGGGGGTGGGGCCACCGCCTCGACGAAGACCTCGCCGCCCTCGTAGGTGATTGCCTTCGACTGCTCCCGGCGCATGAGGTCCCGCGCGTCGGCGACGGAGTTCGCCGACACGGCCTCGGGGAGCGACCCTGCGAGCATGGTGCCGTCGGCCCCGACCACTGCCTTCGTCCCACGGTGCTCCTCGGAGAGGACGGTGATCACCGCTCCGAAACGTTCCTCTGCGACGAGGCGTTCGATGGCTTCGAAGATGTCGGGCGTCACCATGGCTCGATGAGCACTTGGATCGTCCCCCCGCATGCGAGCCCGACCTCGAAGGCGTCATCGTCGGCGATCCCGTAGGTCACGAGCTTGGGCTCGCCAGACTCGATCACGTCCTGGGCGTGCAGGAAGACGTCGTTCTCGACACAACCGCCGGATACCGATCCCTCCATGTCGCCCGCATCGGAGACGAGGAACTTGCTCCCCTCGGGTCGGGGCGCCGAGCCGGAGACGCGAACGACGGTCGCAGCGGCGACGCGCTTGCCCTGTTCTCTCCAGTGCCTGCGGGTGGTGAGGGCATCCACGGCGGCGATCGTAGCCCGTGAGGTGCGATTGCCGCTCGCCGGTCAAGTGGTGTCCCACCACAGGGTGACGACGGACCGGGGCTGGCGGGGCTGGCGGCTCAGCCAGGACTCAACCTCGGGGTCTCGTCCCTCGGGCAGGCACAGCCGGGTACGCAGTCGGGCGACCTCATCGGGGGTCACCTCCGTCTTGTGGGCGGGGACCTGCGTCAGGACCGAGGCAGTCTCGACTCCGAGCGATCGGAGGACGTCGGCGAGGTCGTGCCAGGTAGGACCGTCCGGCCGGTCGAGTTCCCAGAACGCCCACCAGGCCTCCCGTATCCGGCACATCGGATGTGCTGCGTCGAGTTCGAGTACGACCCGCTTGCGGGCGTGTGATGCAAGGGCGTCGACAAACGACTCGATCTCCGCAACGTTGTAGACGACGTGCGAAGACACCACTAGGTCGGCGCACCCCACTCGTCCAGCTACCTCGGGCCACTCGCCCACGATGGGTTCGAAGTCGATCCTGTGTCGCTTCGCCTCGCTGACAGCGAGCTCGAGGAGATGTGGGCGGACGTCGACTCCAATGATTCGAGATGCGGGAAGATGGAGGGACGCGCGGCCGCCGCCCACTCCCACGTCGAGGACGGTGCCGCCACCGAGGACCTCGGCGCATCGCTCGGTGGTGGCCGATGTCGAGGGGCTCGCGCCGGGGGCGAAGCACCCGCTCGGCATCGCCCAGGGTGAGTGGTCGCCTGCCTCCAGGATGTGGTTGGGAATGGCCCATCCCGCCAGTTGCTCGCGCCAACGGTGTCCGGCTTCGGTCTCCATGTTCGGAGCGTATCCGCAACCCTGCCTGCAAAGGGTTGCTGTTTCGCCGACGCGCGCGAAATGTGCGGACTACGGTCGCCTCAGGAGGGGCGCCGCGCGCCCCGCCGACAGGTCGGAAGGAGCGAGCGGGTGGCCGTCGAATCATCGGGCAAGAGCAAGGGGAACCCCCGGATCTACGAGCTCATCGAACACTCACCGAAGGAAGGCAGGAGCCCGACCATCTGGGCCTGGCCGCAGTTCACCGAGTACACGAAGGTCGCAGCCCAGCCGGTCCAGGGCCCTTGGCCGCCCCACCAGCACCCCCGACCAGACCCCGATGCCGACACGATGCCCGTCGCCGTCCCCGACTCCCGGGGAACGGGGCGGTCGGACCAAGGACACGACTGATGTACCCGGCACGCTTTCGCTACGAGGCACCGACGACCGTCGACGAGGCCATCGGAATCCTGACCGAGGCCGGGCCGGACGCAAAGGTGCTCGCCGGAGGGCAGAGCCTTCTCCCGATGATGAAGCTCCGCTTCGCCGGTCCCACCGTGCTCGTCGACATCAACTCGATCCAGGGCCTCGACCGCCTCGACTTCGCCGCCGACGGTTCCATCCGAATCGGTGCTCTCGTACGCCACGCCGCGCTCGAACGCTCCCTTGAGCTCGGCTCCCGCTCGCCGGTCATGGCAGCTGCCGCCCCTCTCGTTGCAGACCCCAGCGTCCGCAACCGTGGCACGTTCGTCGGGTCGCTCTGCCACGCCGATCCCCAGGGCGACTGGTCCGCAGTGATGACCGCGCTCGGGGGTTCGCTGGTCGCCCAGGGTCCGGGCGGGCGACGCACGATTCCGATCGACGACCTGGTCACGGGCCCGTTCCAGACGGTGCTCGCCCACGATGAGCTCGGCGTTGAGGCGATCGCCCCCGCCCCGCAGGGCACGCCGATGGGCGGGTACCTCAAGCTCGAACGGCGCGTCGGTGACTTCGCCACCGCATCGGTGGCGGTGAGCGTCGATATGAGGGGCGACACGGTCGCCCGGGCGGGCATCGGCCTTGCGGCGGTCGGCTCCCGCACCATCAACGCAAGGGGGGCAGCCGACGCCCTCGTCGGAGGCTCGCTCACGGCCGATCGCATCGGGGCTGCAGCCGATGCCGCGGCTGCGGTCGCCGAGCCGAAGAGCGACCACCGCGGGAGTGCCGAGTACAAGCGGCACATCGTCCACACGTTCGTGACTCGCCTCCTCACTCGGGTGGCCTCGTCGATGGAGAAGGTGGCCTGACATGACCAGCCTGTTCGAAGAAGTCTCGACCCCGACCCCCGGTGTCCCGGTTCGGAGGATCACCGTCACGCTCAACGGCGAGCGTCGGACGGTCGACGTCGAGCCACGGCTCCTCCTTGCACATCTGATCCGCCAGGGCTTCAAACTCACCGGTACGCACACGGGCTGTGACACCACGAACTGTGGGGCCTGCACCGTGCTCATGGATGGTGAACCCGTGAAGAGCTGTACCGTGCTCGCCGTCCAAGCCGACGGTCACGCGATCGAGACGGTCGAGGGCCTCGCCGGGCCAAGTGAACTCCATCCGATCCAGGAAGGGTTCAAGGACGAGCACGGCTTGCAGTGCGGCTTCTGCACACCCGGGATGATGATGGCCGCCAAGGCGCTCCTCGAACGGAACCCCGACCCAACCGAGGACGAGGTCCGCTGGGCGCTCTCCGGCAACCTCTGTCGATGCACGGGGTATCAGAACATCGTGAAGGCAGTCCTCTGGGCGGGCGAGAAGCTCCGCTCCGAGGCAGGAGAGGAGGCCTGATGACTCTCGACGAACTCAAGATCGGCGGACTCGGTGCCAGCAGGCGTCGTGTAGAGGACGCCCGATTCATCAGGGGCAAGGGCCAGTACGTCGACGACATCGTCCTTCCCGGGATGCTCCACATGGAGATCCTCCGCAGCCCGCTCGCGCACGCTCGTATCAAGTCGATCGACGCCTCCGCCGCGTGGGACATGCCCGGCGTCCGCCTCGTCCTGACCGGCGAGACGATGGCCGCCCGCAACCTCGCCTGGATGCCGACCCTGTCATATGACACGCAGGCGGTGCTGGCGACCGACAAGGTCCGCTACCAGGGCCAGGAGGTCGCCGCCGTGATCGCGGACGACCCGTACATCGCCAAGGACGCCTGCGAGGCAATCGTGGTCGAGTACGAGCCGCTTGATGTGATCGTCAACCCGGAGCAGTCACTTGCTGAGGACGCCCCACTCATCCGCGACGACAAGGCGAACCAGCCCAACAACGTCGTGTTCGATTGGGAGGTCGGTGACAAGTCCGCCACCGATGCCGCATTCGCGCAGGCGGATGTCATCTCGAAGATCGACCTCCACTATCCCCGGTCGCACCCCTCCCCGATCGAGACCTGCGGGTCGATCGCCGACTTCGATCGCTCGACGTCGAAGCTGACGGTGTACATGACGACTCAGGCGCCGCACATCATCCGTGCAGCGGTCGCCCTCGTCGCCGAGCTCCCGGAGCACATGATTCGCATCGTGTCGCCGGACATCGGTGGTGGGTTCGGCAACAAGGTGCCTGTCTATCCCGGGTACGTGATCTCGATCCTTGCGTCGATCCTCCTGGAGCGACCGGTGAAGTGGATCGAGGACAAGTCGGGCAACCTCATCTCGACTGGGTTCGGCCGCGACGTGTATCTCCAGGGTGAGATGGCCCTTCGCAACGACGGGAAGATCCTCGGGGTGCGCATGCACACGCTCTCCGACCACGGCGCGTTCTTCGCCGATGCACAGCCGAGCAAGTTCAAGATCGGTCTCATGCACTCGGCATTCGCGTGCTACGACATCCCCGCCGCCCACCTGACGGCGAGGGGCGTGTACACCAACAAGGCTCCGGGCGGCGTCGCCTACCGGTGCTCCTTCAGGGTGACGGAGGCGATGTTCTTCCAGGAGCGCATGGTGCAAGCCGCTGCCGACGACCTGGGAATGGACCAGGCCGAGTTCCGGCGCAGGAACTTCGTGCGTGACGACGACTTCCCCCATCGAACCGCCTTCGGGTTCCTCACTGACTCCGGTCAGTATGGGAAGTGCATGGACGTGGCCCTCGAGGCGATCGGCTACGAGGACTTCGTCAAGGAGAAGGAGGAGGCCGCCAAGCGGGGCCGACTCCTTGGCATCGGCTTCTCGTCGATGACCGAGCCGTTGGGTGCCGGCAACAGCCGGGAGTACGACATCCTGGGGATCAAGATGTTCGACTCCGCCGAGTTGCGGGTCCACATGACCGGCAAGGCGATCCTCCGCACCGGGGCGAAGACGCAGGGCCAGGGCCATGAGACCACCTGGGCGCAGATCGTCGCCCACGAACTGGGTATCCCGGCCGACGACATCGTCGTGGAGGAGGGCGACACCGATACGGCGCCGTTCGGCATGGGGACATACGCGTCCCGCTCGACCCCGGTTGCCGGGGCTGCGGTCTCGATGGTCGCCCGAAAGATTCGTGCGAAGGCGCGCAAGATCGCCGCGCACCTGCTCGAGGCCTCCGAGGAGGACATCGAGTGGGAGTTGGGACGGTTCTACCTGCGTGGCGCTCCCGACCGCGGAGTGACCATCCAGGAGTGCGCGATGGCCGCCTACTCCAACATGCCCGATGGCATGGAGCCGGGGTTGGAGAACACGGCGTACTACGACCCGCCAAACCTGACGTGGCCGTTTGCCATGTACGCGGTGACCGTGGAGGTCGACCCTGCGACGGGCGTGTGGGACGTCCTGAGGGTCGTCGCCGTCGACGACTGCGGCGTGCGGATCAATCCGATGATCGTGGAGGGTCAGATCATGGGTGGGCTGACCGAGGCGTACGCCAAGGCCAGCATGCAGTTCATCACGTTCGACGAGGAGGGCAACTGCATCGGCGGTAACTACATGGACTACCTCATCCCGACCGCATGGGAGACGCCCGGCTTCGAGCTCCATGAGGTCGTCACCCCTTGTCCCCACCATCCCATTGGTGCCAAGGGTGTGGGGGAGTGCGCCACGGTCGCAGGTCCCGCGGCGTTCGTGAACGCCGTGATGGACGCGGTCAAGCACACGGGCGTGCGCAACATCGACATGCCGTTGCTCCCCGACCGCGTCCACAAGGCCCTCACCGAGGGAGTCGATGTCTCGGGGGCGCCGCCGGTCAAGGTGGGGTGATGCACGAGGAGGCACACGATGGATGGTCGGTCCTCGAGAAGGCCGTCGAGCTCTCCCGGAAGGGTGAGCGGTTCGCCCTCGCCACCGTCGTGTGGAGACAGGGGCCTTCGTCGGGGAAGGCCGGGTCGAAGGCGATCGTCACCGAGCACGGTCAGGTGCACGGATGGATCGGCGGTGTGTGCGCCGAACCAGTGCTCATCCGCGAAGCCCTCGATGCCATGCAGGACGGCGAGCCCAAGCTCCTCCTCCTCGGCATGGAGGGAGTGATGGGGGAGGTGCCCGACGGGATGGTGTCCGTTCCGATCTCCTGCCAGAGCGATGGTGCCCTCCAAGTCCACATCGAACCCGTCATCCCCACCCCGACCGTGGTGGTGGTCGGGCGATCACCCATGGCGCACACGCTCATCGATCTCGTCGAGGCGCTCGGCTGGCACGGGCGAGTCACCGAGACCATCACCGCAGATGCAGTGCCAGTCGGCTCGGCGGTGGTGGTGGCGACCCAGGGTCACGGCGATGAGGACGCGCTCATCGCTGCCCTCGACGCCGACCCCGCCTGGGTCGGCCTCGTGGCATCGGCGAAGCGTGGTGAGGTGGTGCTCGGCTACCTGCGTGAGCACGGGGCGCCCGAAGCACGGATCGATGCGGTCCGAGTGCCAGCAGGTATCGACCTGGGGCACACGTCGCACCGGGAGATGGCCGCCTCGATCCTGGCCGAGCTCGTGCGGGTGCGCGCAGAAGGCGGCTTCGGCGCGTCGGCGGCTGCCCCTTCGGACCGGCCAGCGACGGCGATCGACCCCGTCTGTGGCATGGAGGTCACTGCCAACGATTCGAGCCGCCCGTTCGAGCACGACGGCACCACCTACTACTTCTGTTGCGCGGGATGCCGGGCGGCCCTCGCAGCCGATCCCGAGTCATACACGAGGAGCGTCCATGCTGATCAAGAGTGAATTCGACGTCGGGGAGTCTCCCGACAGGGTGTGGGAGTTCTTCAACAACATCCCACTCGTGGCCAACTGCCTACCGGGAGCGGACCTCTCCGAGCAGGTCTCCGAGGACGAGTACGCGGGCTCGGTGGTGATCGGCCTCGGCCCCGTGAAGCTCGACTTCTCAGGTCAGGCGACAATCCGGGAGCGGGACGAGGCGAACCGGCGCATCATCGTCGATGCGGCGGGTGCCGATGTGAAGGGCCGTGGCCAGGCGGCCCTCGTCGTGGATGCGAGTCTCGTGCCATCGGGTGCCGGCACGAAGGTCGTGGTGAGCCAGGACCTGCAGCTCTCGGGAGCCGCCGCCCAGTACGGGCGCGGCATGGTGCAGGACGTGACGAAGGTGCTACTCGACGAGTTCGCGGCGAACATGAAGGGACAGCTTGCAGCGCTCGAGAGGGGCGTCGAGTTCACCCCCGGCGCTTCCTCGCAGGCGAGCGGGCTCGCCATCGGCCTCAGGGCGGTGTGGATGGCCCTTGCCCGGGTCGCCCGCCGCTTCTTCCTTCCCTACAAGCCTGCGACGGACTGAGGAGGTACGCATGTCGCTCTGGGCAATCGGAAACCTCGTCCTCCTGCTGGTGATCGTGCCGGTGCTGGTGGCGCTCCTCAACAGGGTGCTCGCCGCACTGGAGCGGATCCGGGGGGCCGCCGACACCACGCTCGCCGGGGGAGTCGGGGTGATCGGCGAGGTCGAATCGGTCCCCGACCGCCTCGCCGTGACCGGCGGGGTGATCTCGGAGGTCGCCAACGGCGCCGTCCGGTACGCAGGCTCCGTCGCGAAGCTGTTGGGCTGAAGGAGGACCAATGGAGAACGTCGCAATCGTCACCTTGGTCCTCGCGGGCCTCATCATCGGTGCCGCGGCGCTCGGGCTCATCCGAGTCATCGGCCACCTCGTGGCCGTCGTCCGGACGCTCGACGCGCTCATCGGCGGGGTCGACGTGATCGTCGAGAAGACCGATCCGGTCCCTTCTACGGTCGACGCGGTGAACGGGATGCTCGCGCCGGTGCGTGAGTTCGCAGAGGGCATCTAGGGGGATCGGCATGACACTGTTCACACTCGCCAACACCGGTTGGGTCGTGGGGTACACGATCGGCATCGTCGTGGTGCTCGTCGTTGTCGCCCTCGTCGTCCCGATCCTGCTCCTCGCCAAGCGCATCGGCACCCAAGCGGTCGCTGTGAACGCCGGCTTGGAGAAGGCCGTGACCAACACGGCCGGCCTTGCAGGGCTGGCCACCACCATCGAGTCCGCGGAGGCCATCGTCGATGGCCTCAACCGCGGCAGGAAGCGCCTGGGGGGCTGACATGCTCGACGGATACACCACCGAGCAGCTCTGGCAGTTCGCCAATTGGGCCGGCCTCGTGGTCGTGGTCGCCGTGGCGGCCCTGCTCACCATCCTCGTGGTCCTCGTACGGACGATCGAACGACGGGTGACGACGATCAGGGCCACCCTCGAACAGGCCGTTGCGAACACCAACGACACGGCGCTCATCCGTGAGACGGCCAAGCGGGTCGACGCGGTCCTCACCGAGGGCCTCGAGCACCACCTCTTCCTCGGCCGTGTACTCGAGAAGGTGCGCTCATGAACGGCATGGTCCTCTTCACCGTCGTCGACATCGTCCTGCTCATTGCGGGACTGGCGGTCTACTTGTACATCGTGGGTGGCCAGCTCACCCGGGTCGCGGGACTCCTCGAGGAGTGCTCCGACCTCGTCGGGGAGATCAAGACGAACGCCGAGGTGATCGACTCGGGCCTCGGGAGCATCAACAACACCGGCCGCGTGATCGCCGGTGCGCTCCCCCTCCTCTACGGGATGGCCGAGGGAATCGTCAAGGGCGCCACGTTCGACCACGACGCCCACGTGGCGAGCGGCGTCGCGCGGCCGGCCATGGGCACCCGCCGCTCGCGGTTGATGGAGGCCGTGGGGTACGAGCCGGAGTAGCAAGTCGCCGACCACACGAGTGGGGGCGGGACGTGGTCGTCCCGACTCCGCGGCTACGACGGTGGAGCGTCGCGGCGGGTGGTGAGCGGCTTCGTGGTGGGCGCCTCGTACGAGCCGATCCACTCCTCCTTCCACGCCCGATCGAACTGCTCCGGGTTGCAGGATGGGTGGTACGTGGCGATGAGCTCCTCGGTGATGCGTTGTCGATGACTCGGCAGCCCGCCAGGGATCACGTATGTGGCGATGTGCAGGTGCCACTTCCCGCCTGCCCGCTCGATCCAACGATCGGCGAGGTGGTGGCCGAACGGGAGGCCCACCTCGGAGAGGTCCTCGGCATGGCCGAGGTAGATCACCTCGAACTGCCGGGAGTCTGGATCGGTGCGGGCGAAGATGGCGAAGATCCCCGGGTTTGCCGGCGGTTGGAAACCACCGAGCACGCGTGGTCCCTCGAACGGGTAGCCACCCAATGTGCCCAGCCGGATCATTCGAAGAGGTCCTCTTCGTCGGCGATGGACTCGGCCCAGGCGACGGGCCAGTCAGGGAGACTTGCCGTCGTTGCGGCTTCCCTGAAGAGTGGGATCGCCTTGTCTACGGCCTCATCGGAGGTCGGAGCCTCCACGACGATCTGCGCCGCGTAGCTCATCGTTCCCATCCCGCTCGCAATCCCGTCGTGGGCGGCCACTGCGTCGGCGAGCGCGACGATCTCGGCAAGTTCCATGACCCGATCGCCGTCGGCGCGAAGTGAGATGCTCCATCTCATCGTCTGTGTCTCCTATCGGATCCTCGGGAGCGCTCCGGCGAACTCCTGCAGGCTGGCGAAGTTGTGCCCGGACCATATGAGGTCGACGTGGGGCATTGCCACCGACATCCCGAGGCTCGCTGGCGCGAACGGCTCCTGGTCACCCTTGAGCGGGTTCATCCACACGATGCGATGGCTGAGGCGCCCAAGCCGTTCGAGGGCGGCGTCGAGGAGGGCCGGGTCGCCCCGATCGAGGCCGTCGGAGCAGATCACCACGATCGCGCCCCGTGCCATGCCCCTCCTGGCATGGCGTCGGACGAACTCGTCGAGCGCTGCGCCGATGAATGTCCCGCCGGCCCAGTCCCGGACCTCCTCCCCGGCTTGTTCCAGCGCCTCGTCGGGATCCCTCCGGCGAAGTGCCGGCGTGATACGGGTGAGCGTCGTACCGAAACAGAACACCTCGACGCGCCCTGTGGCCCGCGTGGTGCTATGGGCGAACTGGAGGAGGTTGCGTGAGTAGTCGGCCATCGAGCCCGAGACATCGAGGATGAGCACGAGCGGCCGGGGACGTTCCTTTCGGTGGCGCCACCACAGGTCTCCCGGCTCGCCATGGGCCCTCATCGTCTCGCGGGCGATCCGTCGCATGTCCAGCCGCCGCCCTGCCGGTGCCGACCGCTGGCGCCGGGTCCTCCTGAGGGGTGGCGTGACCCGGAGGGTGGCGATGAGCCTGCGGAGCTGCTCCAGTTCCTCTTCGGTGCATTCCGAGAACGACTTCGTGTGGTCCACGATCACTGCGGCCGCGACGGTGCCGAGGCGGGCCCCCTGCTCGTCGTCGCCCTCCTCGGGTCTCTCGCCAGAGGGAACGTCGAAGATGGCTTCGGAGCCTCGGGCGGGCGCAGGGACCTTCCACTCCTCAGGCTCGCGGTCGGGGGTTCCTCCCAAGAAGTATCGGGCGAAGACCTCGTTGTACACCCCGATGTGCTCCCGACTGCGGGCGAGCGTCGCTCGGCCGGCCCAGTAGAGGTCCTCGAGGCGGCTCGGGTCGAGGAGGGCTGCTGCGGTGGAGAAGGTGAGGGCGTCGTCGGTACCGACCCGGAGCCCGTGGTCGCGGAGGGTCGCGCAGAAGTCGAGGAGGGTGCCGAGGAGCCCCCGGTCAGCCTCCACCGACGATGCTCCCGGCACGCCTTTCCACGACGTCGAAGTCGTCGCGGTCCTTCACGACTGAACCGAGCGTGTCGAAGAACGTCTCCTCGTCGAGTTCCCCGGCGCCGATGGTGCGCAAGGCCTGCACCCAGTCGAGTGTCTCGGCGACGCCGGGCGGCTTCGCGAGTTCGAGTCCCCGAAGCCGGTGCACGGCTTCAACGACCTTGACGGCGAGCGTCTCGGGCACGTCCGGAATGCGCGTGCGGACGATCTCCTCCTCCCGCTCCGAGGTCGGGTAGTCGATCCAGTGGTAGAGGCAGCGTCGCTTGAGGGCGTCGTGGAGTTCCCGCGTCCGATTCGAGGTGAGCACGACGAGAGGGCGTGATGTCGCCTTGATCGTGCCGACCTCGGGGATCGTCACCTGGAAGTCGGAGAGCAGCTCGAGGAGGAACGCCTCGAACTCGTCGTCGGCCCGGTCCACCTCGTCGATGAGGAGCACGCAGTTGCCGCCCGCCCGCACGGCTTCGAGGAGCGGCCGCTCAAGGAGGAACTTCTCGCCGAAAAGCGCGTCAACCGCGTGCTCGTCGGTTGCATCGGCCTCCGACAGGGCGCGGATCTGAAGCATCTGCCGGGCGTAGTCCCACTCGTACAACGCCTGCGAGGTGTCGATACCCTCGTAGCACTGGAGGCGGATGAGCCGACGTCCGAAGATCGACGCGAGGGTCTTGGCGAGCTCGGTCTTGCCGACGCCCACCTCACCCTCGAGCAGGAGGGGGCGTCCGAGCGAAATGGCGATGAAGGTGGCCGTGGTGAGGCCCCGATCGGAGAGGTAGCCCTCTCTCCTGAGGAGGGCGTCGAGTTCTGCGACGTCCTCGGGGAGGGGGGATGGCACAGCGGTAGGACCGGGGCTCAGGAGCCCGCGTCGCCCAGGACGAGATCCGCGATGGAGCCGCTTCCGAGCTTCCCCTCGGCAGCGAGTGTCGCTTTCCAGGCGTCCCGGATGTCCCCGCCCTGGTCGGCGAACCCGTCGAATGAGATGCCGACCATGTTGCGGCAGGTCTTCGTCGGGCTGCACTCGGCATCGGCCAGCGTCTGCTCGTCGGAGGGGGCAGACCACATTGCGGTGGTTGGCGTCGGGAAGGAGTCGTTCATGTCGTGCAGTCCGTGTGGTGAATGTAGCAGTGGTGACCTCCAATCCGCTTGGCAGGCGCCCGATCAGTGCAGCGAACGGATGGCCTCGGCGACGACGGAGATGGCGATCTCGGGAGCTGATTCGGCACCGATGTCGATCCCGGCGGGACCGTGCACTCGGTCGTCCCAGGCTGCTCCCCGGTACGTGATCCACTCCCGACGCATCTCCTGCATCCGTTGGCCGCCAAGTGAGCCGATGTACCCCGCTCTCGAGCGGACCGCCGCTTCGAGTGCGCGTCCGGATATCTCGATGTCGTGACCCATCACGACGATGGCGTCTGATGACGAGAGCGTCGCCATGATCCCCGTCGCGGCGCTCACCTCGGGCACCACATCGGCCTCCCAGCCCACGAATCCGAAGGCTGCGGCGATCGCCTCGGCAATGGGCCCTCCTCCGGCGATGACCACCTTCGAGGTGGGGGAGAGGGAGACCTCGAGGCGGCCGTCGACCATCGTCGATCGGTTCCCTGTCGGTGAGGCCGGGCCAGCATCGGTGAACCGATCGCGATCGAGACCAATCGAGAAGGCGAAAGGTCGGCGTTCGACGATCGCCTCCCATGAACCCGCCGGGAGCAGCGCCCCGGGGGCGATCGCGATCCGAACGATGGTCCCCTGCTCGAGGTCCCCGACCATGGCCGCGAGCGGGCCCACCTCGAGGTCGATCACCCCTCCCGTGTCACCGACTCGTGAGACGAGGTCAGGAAGGTCGACGTCGAAGGCGCCGCCGCGGAGTGTGCCGATGCGTCCACCCCCGGGGGTGATCGCCACGGCCTCGGTGGGGGGTGTCTCCCCGTCCACGATCCACGCCACATGGACGGTGGTACCTGCTCGCAGGCAGGACTGGACTGTCAGGGCGATGTCGTACATGGCTCCTCCGGGTACATGAGCACGATCATCGCGGATCACGTGGCGATCTGCGGTGTTCGAGCAGGTTCCCCGCAGATTGCGCGCTCCTGGGGCACCGCCCGGGGTCGGTCCGAGGCCAGGCGTCGAGTCCGCCATCCCGGCGGGTACGGCTCGAACCCGAGGATGCGCTGCTGCTCGCGCACGAACGCGACGATCGCCTCGAGGTCGGCGACCGACAGTCTCTCGACGGGTGCCATGTCCCCGAACGTCCGGTGGTGGGCCCGAACCCTGTTGCGGGAGGCGCACGAACGCGATGTCTCCGCGGTGGCCCGCCGTACACGATGGAGAGGCGCGATGGGCCCTTCGTCCCCGGGAGGTCGGGGCCGTGACAGCACGCGCAGTCCTGCTGGTAGAGCGGTTCGCCGGCCGCGACGAGCTCGGGATCCTGGACGGGGATGTCCGTACCCGGGTCGGTCCCGGTCCCGGACCCGCGGGCGGTGAGCGAGATCAGGGCGATCGTGGAGAGGGCGATGCGCCGGCGGGAAACGTCGGCAGAGCTCGGGCCTGCTCCTACGATGCCGCCATGGACGCAACCCCCCTACTCGACGACGCCCTCGCCACCGTGGAGAAACTCGATCGGCTCTGTTGCGAGCCGGGGAGGAGTCCGCGGATGGCGGCGCTCCGGGAGACCATCGTTCGTGCGAAGGCTGTCGACGTGAGCCCGGACGCGTTCGCCGGACTCCTCGAGGACGCGGGATCCCAGGTCGGGAGCCTGCAGGTGGGGTGTTGCGCGCCAGGGCGACTTCCGCTCTACGCCGACGTGCTCGAGGCACTCACCCGGGCTCGCCTCGCGGCCGGACCCGACATGCACGGCTGAGCGGCCAGGCTCAGGTGATCGCGCCGGCGGTCGCCAGGTCGTCCTTCCATCGATCGACCACCTCGCGCCGCTGATAGGGCGTCTTGTCGAGCCAGTCCTCGACGTCGACGGACGGGAAGCGTTCGCGGATGGCGTCGACGGTCCCGGCGGCTCGTCGTTCGAGGCCGAGTTCCACCTGGGCGGCTGCGAGGACGAGCAGGGCCTCGAGGTTGTGCGGCTGGTGCTCGAGCACCCCTTGGGCGAGGATCGCCGCTTCGTTCGTCTTACCCCCGACGAAGAGGGAGGCAGCCTTCACGGTCGGGTACCACGGCTTGTTGAGTCCGGTGAGCCGCATGGCGACGTCGCACGCCTCGACGGCCCTCTCCCAGTCGCCGAGGTACCGCCGTACCGATCCCTCCAAGGCGTAGGTCACGTCGCACGTGGGTCGTACCTCGGAGAGTCCTTCGAGGGCGGCGAGGGCGGCGTCGTTGTCACCGCGGGACATGGCGACCGCGGCCTCGAGCGCCTTGCTCATCCCTGTGGGATCGCCCAGATCCCGGGCCCACACGGCGAGTTCATGGGCTTCGTCGAGTGCCGCATCCGGATCGGGGGTCCAGCCGTTGGTCGTGCCCATCCAGAGTGCGTAGGCCTTGAGGACTGCGCCGTACGGGAGTTCGGGGTGAGAGCGATGCACGGCCTCGAACAGCTCCACGGATTTGGCCCACTCCTCGGGGACGTCGGATCGGAAGTGGTACCACCCCAAGTAGATCTGCTCGATCGCCCGTGGATCCTCCAACTTCGCGTAGAGCTGGGCTGGTTCACCGATGATGAGGTCGACTTCGAGGGATCGCGCGACCTCGTCAGCGATCTCGTCGGACGTGGCGACGAGGTCACCGATCGTCGCCGTCCACTTGTGCGACTTCACGACGTTGATCGTCCCGACGTCGAAGAGGGTGGCGAACATGCGCACGCTCTCGCCGAACTGGTGGACCCCGGTTTCGAGCATGTATCGGGCGTTGAGGTCAGGCGCCCGGGTGCCGCTCGCCGTCTGTGCGTCGATGATCGTGAGCTGTGGGACACGTGAGAGTCGGTGGACGAGATCAGCCCGCAAGACCTCGGCCCCGGAACGGACGGTGTCATCCACGTGGTCGGTGTGGATGGGGAGGATCGCAACCGTGGGGTTGTCGAGGTCGAGGGAACTCCGGCTCCCGCCCGTCCCACTGGCGGGGAGGTCCACGAACTCGTACACCTCCACGTCCTCGGGGATGTTCTTCATTCGCTTCCTGCCGACCGCCCGGAAGCGCAACTCCGGTTCGTCGATCGCCTGGTAGACCCGCCCGGAGACCGAGATCCCTCCCGCCGGGGCGATTGCCTGGACCCGAGCGGCGATGTTGAGGGCGTCGCCGTGGTAGCCGCTCGATGTCGCCTCGACCGGCCCGACGTCGAGGCCCATGCGGAATCGGGCCCAGCGCTCGACCGGCAGGGTGGCGTTGTGCTCCTCGACCGCCTTGGTGATCGTGATGGCCGCGCCGAGGGCATCGATGGCGTCGTCGAACAGGGCCATGAACTGGTCGCCGACGAAGTTCGCAAGGGTTCCTCCCCGTGCGACGACCTCTGTCTCGACGAGCGCATGGAAGGTGCGCATGGTCTCGGTCATGGCTGCGAGGTCGTCGGAGATGAGCGCGCTGTACCCGACGACGTCGGCGTTCAGCGCGACCCTGTTGGACGGCATCTGGTTCCTCCTCCGGGTAAATGTACCTCCCCGGGGAGGCGCCCGCCTCATGGCGACAGGATGAAGCGGGAGGATCCGTCCGGTCGGGTGAGGACGACCTCGATCGGTCCGTCGGGTGGTCGATCGAGGGGGATCGTGACCCGCGTGGCATAGCGTCCGATCTCGGCGGCCACGTCTCCGAGCGGTCCGGCGGCGTCGGAGGCGGTGAGCGTCGCCTCGGTGGCGCCTCCCAACGCAGCGGCGGTGAGTTCGATCGCATCATCGGTGATCCGAGCGTCGACCACGAAGTGCCCGTCGGCGTCGGTCACTCCTTCGAGCCCGGACGTGACCGCCCAGGCCTCCGGGAACCGGATCTCGGAAAGGGGATCGATCGTGGTGCTCGTGAAGAACTCCCGGGTGAGCCCGGCCCACAACTCCACGTAGGGCCCGGCCTCGGGGGATAGCGGCGCAGGGAGCGCTCGTAGCCCCAGGTCCACATCTTCAACCCGGGCGTGATGGCGTTGTCGCCGATCCGGATGATCCCGTCGCCGTTCTCCCGGTTGATGGCGCCCCAGGCGCGTCCACCGCGGACGTCGGGCCATGCGTAGGCGATGCCGAGGTCGTCCCACCCACCGAACCTGCGGAGCCGATCGAACTCGTGGACCTCCGCGACTCCGGTGCGTTGCTCGCTGGCTGCGATGGCAGTCCAGTAGGACGGGATCTTCACGAACGCGATGGGTGCCACGATCTCGGTCGCGGCGGATGCCACCGGCGTGAGGGGGGCCGCCCCGGGGGCGAGGGTGGCGTTCGTCCAGTACTCGAACCGGACGGGGACGTCGCCGGGGTTGGCGATGACCACCTCGGTGTCGATCGCAGACCGACCCGATTCGAGGGTGAGGATCCATCTGACGGAGAGCCCCGTTGCCCGCCCGTCGTAGCGGGGAGGGGAGAGCGGGTAGTCCTCGGTGTCGGTGAACGACATCGCGACGGTGATGGAGTCGGGTGCCTCCTCGACGACCTGGAACGACCACGGCACGAACCACGCCTTGCCGTGTTCGGGCGCCGGAAAGGTGGGAAAGATCCCGCCGTACACCATGAGCCAGTCGAAGAAGAACACCCCGGTCCCTACCTGGTACGGCACCCCCACGGGAGATCGGTACAGCTGCTCTCGTCCGGTGTCCTTGGAGATGAGGGAGATGATCCGGCCCCCGAACTCGGGCAGGAGCGTCGCCGAGAGGTGCTCGTTTTCGAGGACCCAGGTGGCGAACTCCACGTCGACGAGCGTGGTCGGGTCCACGTTGGTGACCGTGTTGAAGGGAGTGAGCTCGTAGGAGTGGGTGCGCCAGTCGATCGTCGACTCCGTGAGGGTGACCGAGGGAGGAGGTGCCGTGGTACTTGGAAGGGCCTCGGTGCCGGTCGGTGCACCAGCCGTGCACCCCGCAGCCACCACGACGAGGGCTACGAGGAGTCGGCGCATCAGCGTTCGGCTGGGATGGTGATGTCGAAGGGTGCGAAGAGCCCCTCCACCGTGCACCGGACCGGTCCCTCCACCGGGTCCCAGGTCCCCTTGGACCAAACCCGCAGGCGGTCAGGCTCGATCCGGACCGAGGCGACCGTGGTCTCACCGGCGTCGAGGCGGACCTTGCCGAAACCGACGAGGGAGCGATCCACGTCTCCGATGTCACGTGCGAACACCCTGATGACGTCGCTCCCTGCTCGCTGCCCGATGTTCGACACCCTGACCCGAAGGGCGTGTGCATCTGGATCCCACTGCTCGGCGGCCGGTCGTGCGGCGAACGACGTGTAGGAGAGCCCATGTCCGATCGGGAAGAGTGGCGTCAGCCCGAGGCGGTCGAAGCCCCGGTAGCCCACGTAGACGCCCTCGCCGTAGCGGACCTTCGTGTCATGCCCGGGGTGATTGAGCAGGCCGGGGTGCTGCTTGGAGGTCGCGGGGAAGGTCACGGGGAGGCGGCCGCCGGGCTCGGCGTCCCCGAAGAGGACGTCGGCGATGGCGTGGCCGACCTCCTGGCCCCCGTACCAAGCGTGGACGATGGCACGGACGTCGTCCTTCCACGGCATGAGCACCGGCGATCCGCCCACCAGCACAACGATCGTGTCGGGTTGGGCTTCGGCCACGGCGGCGATGAGTGCGTCCTGGCCTGCGGGGAGGATGAGGTTTGGGCGGTCGAGTCCCTCTGTCTCGTACTCGAGGGTGAGGCCGGCGACGACGATGGCGACGTCGGCGGCTCCGGCGACGTGTGCCGCATCGGCCGTCGAGGGTTCCGTCCCCGGCTCGTCGCAGCCGTACCCGATGAACCGCCAGCGCAGTCCCGGGGAGGAGCGGTACTCGAGGAGGAGCGTGACCGGGGCTCCGGCGGTCAGGTCGCGCGCCATCTCGAAGCCCTCGGACGCGGCGTCGGACCCAAGCGTCTCGTCGTCGAGGGTGACGGTGAGGCTGCCCTCGGCAGCGAAGCGGAAACGGTGGGTGCCCGACTGCCGTGGCGTGAATGTCCCCGAGACCCGGATCGAGCAGGCGCCGAGGTCGAGCGGGCCATCGTGCTCGCCGAACAGGTTGATGAAGGAGCGTGTCGTCCAAACCGATCGGATCGGTGCGCCGGACAGGTCGTCGCTCACGAAGTACTCGACGAGGAGTCCCTCGCCGAGCGTCTCTTCGGGTAGCGGAGGTGGGCCCTTGCGCACCCGCGTGCCATGTGACCAGGTCACCTCGGTGTCGCTGCCCGCCGCTTCGAAGATGCCGTCGAGGATCGAGACCACTCGATGGGGGTTGACCGAGGAGCTCCCGCCGCCCTGGTAGGGGGTGTCGGCTGCGAGCTCTCCGATCACCGCAATGCGCAGTGGGCGCTCGAGGGGAAGCGCCCCGTCGTTTGTGAGGAGCGTGACGGACTCGGTGGCGACGCGTCGGGCGAGGGCGGTGCGCTCGGGCGTGTCCTCAGCACGTTCGGTCATGTCCGTCCGCTCCCGGGCTCCCGAACGCTCCATGAGCATGAGGAGGTGCTCGACCTTCCGGTCGATGTCGTCCCACGTCGCGCGACCGTGGGCAATGGCCGCTCGGACCTCATCTGGGGCCAACCAGCGGGCGCCTCCGGGCATCTCGAGATCGAGTCCGGACGCGGCGACGCCGGGGGAGTAGGTGCCGTACCAGTCCGAGACGATGGCGCCGTCGAATCCGAACTCGCCCCGGAGGACGTCGTCGAGCAACTCGTGTTCCGAGGCCGTCGTCCCGTTGATCGTGTTGTAGGCCGACATCGCTGCCCAGGGCCGAGCCCGTTCGACCGCGATGCGGAACGGTTCGAGGTACACCTCCCGGAGCGGCCGCTCATCGACGAGCGCGTCGGTGTCGTACCGGTCGGTCTCCTGATCGTTGCACACGAAGTGCTTGATGCACGCGGAGACACCTCTGCCCTGGACCCCACGGATCCAGCCCGTGGCGAGAAGGCCCGAGAGGAGGGGGTCCTCGGAGAAGCACTCGAAGTTCCGCCCGGCGTTGGGGACGCGGGGAATGTTCACCGTCGGGCCGAGCAGGACGTGCCCTCCCTTGGAGATGGTCTCGGCCCCAAGGACGTCGCCGACCTCCTCGATGAGGTCGGGGTCCCATGTGGCTCCCATGGCCACGCCGACGGGGAAGCTGAGCGAGGTGGGCCCGTGGTTGCCGTCGGCGCCCCGAGCGCCGTTAGGGCCGTCGATGAGCCTGAGGGCGGGGATCGAAAGGTGCTCCACGGCGTGGGTGTGCCAGAGGTCCTTGCCGGCGAGCAGGAGGAGCTTCTCCTCCTCGGTGAGGGCTTCGAGCGTCGCCTGCACCCACTCAGAGATGGGGACCCCCGAGGGTGAACTGCACAGCTTCGATGGTGCCGGTGCGGTCGAAGATCTCGCGGGAGGTTGCCTCGTCCAGGCGGGTGCCCGCCCGCGGTGAGCCCCAGGATCCGTTCTGCTTGAGGGCGACGGAGTCCGATCCCCCCCTCCGGATGGTCATTGGCACACCGCAGTAGGAGAAGGTCGCCACGCCGTCGGCGTCGAAGAGTTCGGCTTCGGGGATGAGCGGCCGGCCGAGGGCGAGCGTGCCATCTTGGACCCGGAGCCCCAACTCGCCGAGCCGGGCGATCACGCCCTCCTTCACCGAACCGGTCATCCAAGGCTGCTGGGCGCCCGAGTGGGCCGGTGAGTGGGAGTAGCAGTCGGTTGGGATCGCACCGAACGTGGCCGGGTCCTTGCGGAAGCCGAGGCCGTCGCGGACCCGCAGGTACATCTCCCCGAGCCGGCTGCATGCCACCGGGTCGGTGACCTCACGTGCGGTGAGGCACGTCTCCTGCACTGCGACGAGGAGCTTGCCGACCATGTGCCAGAAGATCGAACCGATCCCTTCGTACCCGTACATCGATCCGGAGCGCCCCGTGAAGGAGTGGTGGTCGAACGTGGCCTCGTAGGCATCCTGCACGAGCGACTGCTCGGCTGCGGAGAACCGGGCGCGTGTGAGCGCCCGTCCAAGGGAACCGGCGTTCTCCATGGGAGGGGTGAAGTGGATCCCGCCGTCGGCGTCCCGCACGATGATCCCTGCTCCAGCGAGGCGGTCGGCGAGAGGTGCCAGGCCCCCGTTGCGCACGGTGTTCTTGTCGAGGAATCGTGGGAGCTCCTTGACCGGGTACAGCATGAAGGAGTTCTGATCGGGCCGGTACATGCCGGACGAGAAGAGCGCCTCCACGACTGCGAGGGACGCCCGTGGATCGAGGGCTCCCGAGGAGAGCACCGCCACCTGACCCTCGAGCATCGGCCCGAGGCGGGAGACCCGTGCGGATGCCTCGTCGGGGAACGACACGAGGTTGTAGGCGTCGTACAGCCCGTCCCTGCGTTTCGCGGTCCCGATCGCAGCCGAGAGGTGGGCGAGAGCCGAGTCGAGGAATGAGAGGAGGGCGTCGGTCTCGATGGCGACCTCTGAGGTGTCGAAGCCGGCCAGTGCAGCGGTTCGATACGCCTCACCGGCGCGTCCCAGCCGATCGAGCATGGAGCGCCTCGCCTGGTCGTCGGTCGCAGCGATGGCGGGGGCGGCGTGGTCGAGTGCCGCACGGAGGTCGCCGAACCATCCGGCGACGGCGCCCGAGAGGGTCGCGCCGGCTCCGTGTCGCTCGATGAGTCGGCGCAGCGTGCCGAGGTAGGAGTTGAGGTGGTAGAGCGTCACCATCGACAGGCCGTAGCCGGCGAGGGCGTTGTTCGCATCGTTCCATTCGGGGCGCTGGGTGTTCAGCCAGATGCCTCCGCCCGGGACGAGCGCGGTGAGCTTGGCAAGGGCGGGTACGAGGAGTTTCTCGAGCAGCCCGACACGCACGATCTCCCCTTCGGTGTCGACGACGAGCCTCCCGTCGGAGCCGATCGACGCCACGCGGGAGTCGACCGCGGCGGCCCGCCGCTCGTCGAAGGTGATCGTCTCACGGGGATCGGCGAGCATGGCGTCATGGCCGGCGAGCGTGTAGGGGACGTCGGCGTAGACGAACACCCTCTTCGCCAACCACTGGTCGATGTCCCCCGGGTCGAAGCGGTCCCACAGGTCGAGTAGTCGGTGGAGGTACACCACCTGGTGGTCGCCCCAGTATCCGATGTGCGCCCACGGGTCATGGGGATCGGGCACCTCCCAGTCGACGCCCTCCTGGGTGATCCGATACGGGTTGTGCCCGTCGAGCGTCGAGGCATTGACGAACTTGGCCACGGCATGTGACGCGAAGCCCGGGTGCGAGAGGAGGAGGGCCTCCCAGTTCTGGAAGATGTCACGCCAGTTGCCCTGGTAGCCGAACACCTCGTCTCCGGACTCGTCGCTGACCCGGATGGAGAAGCGGTTCCAGGGTCGACTCGGATCGCCGTGCCGGCGCGAGAACGCGAGGGGGAGGTACTCGAGGACGAGGCGCTCGAGATCAACATCGCCCGTCGAACGGGCGTAGCCGTGCAACTCGGCGAGGGTGCACTCGTCACCCCACGCCTCGATCGTGTCGGCGTAGGCCCTGAACGCGGGGAGGTTCCACGTCGCGAGATGGTCGATGAACCCGTCGATGGGCAGGGACATGCCATAGGGGAGCAGGCCGCCCCGCATCGAGTTGGACATCACGTTCGAGAGGTGATGTGCGTCGGCAACGGGATCACCGGTGGACTGGAAGCCGTCGGAGCCGGTCAGGAACCGGCGGAGTTGCGCCGTCCCCTCCCTGACATCGTTCCCGACGAGGTCAGATGCGCCTGGATGCTGGGCGGCGGCCACGGAATCGAGGACGCGGGCGTGGTCGAGGCCGGTGTCCCCGACGAGTGACCACGACGTCGTGCCGCTCGGGGGCACCACCACCTCGCCCCTGCGGAGATAGGAGCCCCGGCGTCCGAAGAGCAGGCCGGTGGCTGGCCATGCCCTCCCCTCCACCTCGGCGCGGACTGCCCGTTCGTCGAGGAGCAGTTCGGAGGGAGCGTCGCCGAAGCTCCAGACGACATTAGCCGAGAGTGACTCAGCGGGCTGCGCGGTGTCGGTGATCCTCGATTCGAGGGTGTAGATCGCCGCGCTTCCCCATCGCCCCGTCTCGGCGCGCTTGTACGCATCGGCGAGGTTCGACATGGCTGACTCGAACGCGGATCCGATGCCCGACGGCATCACGTCAATGAGCCCATCGAGGACGCGAATCCGTTGCCCGGCGCCCGACTCGTCGATGAGTTCGACTGTCCGCACCCACCCGTAGTGGGGGGCGGGGGACCAGGTCACCCTGAAGGTGAGGCCCCACCCGTCATGGGTTTCCTCGAAGAAGAGCTGGTTGCCGAGCGTCGACTTCGCAAGCGCCCGGCGAGCGGACGGGTTGACGTCTGCGCCGAATGGTCGCCACACACCCCGGTCAGCATCTTCGCCACGGGTGATCACGGTCACTGGGCCCGTGATGCCGGCCGAACGATGGAGGCGATCGTCGGTCTCATAGGGGAGGAGGGAGTTGTCGGCGTCGACGCGCCCGAGGGTGAGCGATCCTGCACTCGAGGCGAAGAGCCACAGGTCCGAGTTCGACATGACGCTCACCAGGAAGGGATCCATCCGCTCGAGTCGATCGATGCGGTACCACGACGTGCCACCGAGTTCGACGAGGGTGCCGCCCGACGTCGCGGTGATCGGCGGGGTAGCGGTCATCAGGGAGCCTCCGTCGTGGTTCTGATGCTCGTGCCACAGGACTCCCGCACCACGAGGTCGACGGGGAGGATCTCTATGACTGGACTCCGCAGCGTCCCGTTCACGAGTCCGTCGAGGATCCGGACGGCGCGCCGTCCCGTGTCCGCCACGGGCTGGTGCATGGTGGTGAGGCGTGGCGATGTGGCTGTCGAGGGCGCGAGTCCGTCGAATCCCATCACGGCGACATCCTCGGGGACCCTGATCCCGCGCTCCCTGAGTAACCGGAGCGCACCGATCGCCATGGTGTCCGAGGCGACGAACACGGCGTCGGGGCTGTTGGGGATGAGCTGCTGCATTGCCGCGTACCCGCTTGCTGCACTGAAGTCACCCTCGGCGCGCAGCGAAGGATGGAGCGCTCGACCCCTGGTGGCGAGCCCCTCGATGAATCCATTCGTCCGATCGAGGCCCGCCGTGGTGTTGGCGGGAGCGGCGATGAGGCCGATGCGTTGGTGCCCAAGGTCAGCGAGGTGGGTTGCGGCATGGTGTCCGCCTCCCCGGTTGTCGGCGTCGACGTAGCTGATGCCGTCGATGTCGGGTCGGCCGACCATCACGATGGGTACCTCGTCGGTGTTGATGCGCGCAACGAGGGGGTCGGCCATGCGGGTCGCGGTGATGATGAGGCCGTCGAGGAAGCGACTTGCGATGACCCGGGGGTAGAGGGCTGCTTCCTCCTCCTCGTTCTGGAAGAGGAAGAGTGAGAGCGTCTTGCCGCTCTCGTTGGCCGCCGAGGAGATGCCGCCGATCAACCTCGAGAAGTAGGGATCCTCGAAGAGGGAGTGGACGCGACTCGGGATGACGAGCCCAATGACGCCACTCCTCCCCGATACGAGCGACCGAGCGGCGAGGTTCGGGGCGTATCCGGTGCGCTCGATCACCTCGAGGACTCGGGCGCGGACGTCGGGGCTGACGCTGGCGTGCTCGTTGATCACGCGGGACACGGTGGAGCGCGAGACCCCTGCCAACCGTCCGATGTCCTGCAACGTGAGTTGCACGCCTTCTCCTCGTCTATGGGAGCGCTCCTTGACGGAGCAACCACCACTTTAGTGTTCAGGAAGGACCCGTCCTTGACGGTTCTTCCGGGTGAGGAGTATATTGCGTGGGAGCGCTCCCAGACAAGTGCTGGGAACGCTCCCAAACACGGAGGCGATTCGGGCGGGCCACTCAGGGCTTGGATCGGACCCTCAGATCCCTACAAGGAGACTCATAGTGAGAAGCAAAGGAAGGAAGCTGATCGGCCTCCTGCTCGTGCTCTCGCTCATCGCCGCGGCATGTGCCGGCGACAGCGCAGACACGACGGAAGCCCCGGCTGACACCGAGGCCCCTGCAGCGACCGAGGCCCCGGCCGACACCGAGGCCCCCGCCGACACCGACGCCCCCGCCGACACCGAGGCTCCCGCCGCGGAACTCGACGGCACCATCACGGTGCTCGTACACCAGAACCCGCCGATGGTGGAGTTCATGGAGGAGTTCAACGCCAAGTTCACCGACGCCACCGGCGTCGAGGTGGACATGTCCGTCGTGGGCACCGGCGACCTCGCCACGGTCACCCAGACCCGTCTCACCGCGGGTGACATCGATGTCATCGACATCTTCGGCTTCGCCAACCCGGTGGCGGACTACATGTCCGGCGCGAACCCGCCGAATTGGCAGACCCTCATCGACGCCGGCCTCCTCATGGACCTGGGTGGCCAGGACTTCGTCGGCAACTACGACCAGGCCTCCATTGATGGCGCCTGCTCCTACGCCGGTGGCGTCTACTGCGTGAACCTCGGTCGTGTGACCTACTCGGGCATGTTCGTCAACGAGACGCTCCTCGCGAACGCAGGCGTCGAGACCCCCACGACCTGGGAAGAGCTCGTCTCCTCCTGTGACACCGTCAAGGCCGAGGGCTACAAGTGCATGATCGTCGGTGGTGCCGACGGTTGGCCGATCTTCGTCGGTGCGTACGGTCTCTTCGGTTCCTTCTACCCGGACCAGGCCGGCTTCGTTGAGGCCCTCTGGACCGGTGGAGCCACCTGGGACGATGCACAGGGCGTGGAGTACTTCACCCGTCTCCAGACCTACACGAGCGAGCTGCTCGATCCCGAGTCCGCTGGTCTCGGTCACGATGCCGCCCCGGCCCGCTGGGTCGCCGGCGACATCGCCTACATGCCGACCGGCAACTGGCAGGCACCGCCCGTCGAGGATGGTGCTGACTTCGAATGGACCTACATCCCGTTCCCGGGTAGCAGCGATCCCGCTGACAACCAGTTCCTGTTCGGCAAGTACGACCAGGGTTGGGCGATCGCCGAAGGTTCCACGAACAAGGACGCTGCGGTTGCGTATGTCTCCATGTTCTCCGAGCCGGACAACTACCAGGCCTTCGTGGATGCGGTCGGCTTCCTGCCGACGCAGCCGACGGCGGTGCTCGACACCCCGCTCGGTCAGGACGTTGCCGATCTCATGGGGACGTTCCAGGTTGGGTTCGAGCAGTACTGGGTTGGCCCAACCGGCGCCGGCCAGTACTCGAACGGTTCGATCGCTGCTTCGCAGTTCGCACCGTTCGGTGAGTTCACCGACCCGGCAGAGCTCGCAGCCCTGACGCAGGCCGACCTCGAAGCTGGCCTCGGCGGTTAACCAAGTCGACAAGAAAGCGTGGGGCGGGTCCGGAAGGGCCCGCCCCACACACATGTGAAGCGCACGGGAGGAGGAGCCCACCCATGGCGGTGATGAGCAAGAACTACCTTTTCGGAGGGCAGAGTCGGCGCTGGATGCCGCTCGTGTACCTGCTCCCCGGCATCCTTCTCTACCTCGTCATAGCGATCGGCCCGTCGCTGGCCACGACCGTGTACTCCTTCACGAACGAGACCGGTATCCAGGGCGCGCAGACCGACTTCATCGGCCTCTCCAATTACTCGGAGTTCACCGGCATCCAGCGGGTCAATGGGGAGTGGAGGTTCAACTCCGCCATCGCCCGTGACAACCTCGGAGCGACGTGGCGGACGCTTCAGTTCTCTTTCTTTGTGACCTTCATTCAGTTCACCCTGGGTCTGATCATCGCCCTCATCCTGAACCGCGCCCTCAAGGGCCGCGCCATCTTCAGGACCCTCTTCTTCATGCCTGTGATGCTCGGGGCCGTTGTCCAGGGCCTCATGTGGAAGCTCTTCCTCCTCCCCGCTGCCGGACCCATGGCAAAGGTCATGGAGTTCTTCGGGATGTCTTCGACGTTCCTCGCTGGCGACCCCGGCACTGCGTTCACCTGGGTGATCATCGTCCAGATCTGGGCGAACGTCGGCATCACCATGGTCATCTTCCTCGCCGGCATGCAGACCATCGATGAGAGCCTGTACGAGGCCGCCAGGATCGACGGTGCCGGCGGATGGGCCCTGTTCCGGGACATCACGTGGCCGCAGCTGACCCCGGCGATCAACACGAACTTCCTCCTCAACATCATCGGGTCCCTGCAGGCCTGGGAGTTGTTCTTGGTGCTCACCGGGTACAAGACCGGCACACAGGTGCTCGGCTACCTCGTGTTCGCGCAGGGGTTCGGCCAGACGTCGGGATCCACGTCGAATGCCTTCCGGCAGGGCTTTGCCTCCGCGGCATCGATCGTGCTCTTCTTCCTGGTCCTCATCATCGGCATGTCGGCCAACAAACTCGTTGCATACCGTGAAAGGAAGTTCCTCGGATGAGCGTCGAAGACCGCCTCGCCATGGTCGGCCCGGACATGACGTTCAGGGAACGGGTCCTCGGCAGCTCAACGAACCGTTCTCGGCTGGCGTCCGTTCTCTCCTACATCGTCCTGCTGGTCATGGCAGTGGCCTACCTCTGGCCCATCGCGATGCTCGTGCTCACGTCCTTCAAGCCGCTCTCCGAGTTCTTCAAGAACCCGGTTGGGCTGCCGGAGACGTGGCAGTTCGACAACTTCGTCAAGGCGTGGGAACTCGCGAACTTCCCGACGTACCTTGCGAACACGGCGCTCTACGCGTTCACCGCCACGGTGATCATGGTCGTGACGGCCCTGTTCGTGGCGTTCCCCATCGCCCGAGGGTACTTCAAGGGCTCGAACGCCCTGCTCACCCTGTACGTCGTGGCGTTATTCCTGCCGCCTGCGCTCATCCCCCAGTTCCAGTTGATCCTCAACCTGGGCTTGTACAACTCACGGACCGGGTACATCTTCCTGTTCCTCATCAACCCGATCGGGATGATCATCCTCGTGAACTACATCAAGTCGATCCCGAAGGAACTCGACGAGTCCGCGGCGGTGGATGGGTGCGGGTACCTGCGGTTCGTCTTCCAGGTGATCTTCCCCCTCATCCGCCCTGCGGTGGCCACGGTGTTCATCCTTCACGCCATCGGGATCTGGAACCAGATCGTGCTGCCGACGATCTACCTGACGAACGACGACCTCTACCCGATCACCAGGGGACTCATCGTGTTCCAGGGGGTGTACGGCTCCGACTGGCCGGCGCTAGCGGCCGCGGTGCTCATGCTGATGGTGCCGATGCTCATCCTGTTCCTCATGCTCCAGCGCTACATCATCTCCGGCCTCACCGCCGGCTCTGTCAAGGTGCGCTGGCGTTGGGCCGACGATCCAACCCCCACGCGGCGATCCGGTTCTCCTCCGTCCGGAACGTCCCCGCAGGATCGGGGTTCCCCGGCGCGGCACGCCGGGGAACCCCCATCTGACCATGGCGTCCCCGGTCACGATCACCGGGGTGCGGGCGATCCTCACCCAACCGGGATCGTCGCGCCTCGCCGTGGTGAAGGTGCTCACCTCCGAACCCGGCCTGTACGGGGTCGGTTGCGCCACCTTCACGCAGGGGATCTTCGCCGTCGAGGCGGCGATCCAACGCCACCTGGAGCCGTTCCTCGTCGGTCGCGACGTCGACCGGATCGAGGAGACATGGCGCATGGCCATGGTCCACGCCTACTGGCGCAACGGCCCCGTCATGAACAACGCGATCTCAGGCGTCGACCAGGCGCTCTGGGACATCAAGGGCAAGCGGGCGGGCATGCCGGTGTACGAGTTGCTCGGCGGCAAGGTCCGCGAGGCCGCGGCGGTGTATACCCACGCCCACGGCCGTGACAACGCCGAGGTGCTCGACATGGCACGGGGCTTCGTCGAGGAGGGGTACCGACACATCCGCATCCAGATGGGTGGCTACGGGGGTGCCGACGCATCCGACCGGGCGCCCGACGGCTCTCCACCCGGGGCCTACTTCGACCCGGTGCGGTACTACCGCTCGACCCTCGAGATGATCGACCACGTGCGGTCGGAGCTCGGCGACGACGTCGAGTTGCTCCACGACGTGCACGAGCGCCTCCACCCAATCGACGCCGTGCGCTTCGCCAAGGACCTGGAGCCCTACCGGCTCTTCTTCCTCGAGGACCTCCTCGCCCCCGAGGACATCGAGTGGTTCGCCCACGTCAGGGCCCAGAGCGCAACGCCGCTCGCCATGGGCGAGCTGTTCAACAACCCCCATGAATGGAGGGGGCTCGTGACCGAGCGCCTCATCGACTTCATCCGCATGCACATCAGCCAGATTGGTGGGCTCACGCCCGCACGCAATGCAGCGATCCTCGCCGACACGTTCGGCGTCCGCACCGCGTGGCACGGTCCGAGCGACACCTCCCCGGTGGGCCATGCGGCCAACCTCCACCTCGGTGTGTGGGCCCCCAACTTCGGCGTCCACGAGTGGTACCGGCCCAACGAGGTGGAGTACGAGATGTTCCCCGGCACGCCCGAGGTGCGCGACGGCTACCTCTACCCGAACGACGCCCCAGGGCTAGGCATCGATGTGGACGAGGAGCTCGCCGCGGCGTACCCGTGTGGTGACGTCGTGGAGGAGTGGACCCAGGCCCGCCTCCCCGACGGAAGCCCGGCGCGCCCATGACCCACGCCGACCTCGCCGGACGGACCGCCGTCGTCACCGGGGGAGCTCGGGGGATCGGTGAGGGGATCGCCCGGCGGTTCCTCGCCGAGGGCATGCGGGTCCTCGTCGCCGACCGCCACGAAGAGGCCATCGAGGCCTTCCTCGAGACCCACGCCGCCACCGGACGGGCTCTCGGCGTCGTCGCCGACACGAGTGCGATCGCCGACATCGACCGGCTCTTCGAGAGCGTCGACACGGATCTCGGGGGCATCGACGTGCTCGTGAACAACGCCGCAAGTATGCGCCAGGTGGAGTTCCTCGCAGAACACGAGGAACTCCTCGAAGAGCAGGTCGCCGTGAACCTGCTCGGTCCGTACCGCATGAGCCAGCGCGCTGCCCGTCGCATGCGCGACGCCGGCGGCGGGAGTGTCATCCACATCTCGTCGGTCGGTGCCCTTCGCGCCCATCGCGCGGGCTTCCCGTACGACGTCACAAAGGGGGCGATGAATGCCCTCACCGTCACCATGGCGGTGGACCTCGGCAAGTACGGCATCCGGGTGAACGCCATCGGACCCGGCCTCACCCACACCTGGCGGACCGACGGCAAAGACACCCCGAAGTACCGGTCGGTCGCCTCTAGCGTCCCGCTCCAGCGCCACGGCACGGTGGACGACATCGCCGGTGCCGCTGCCTTCCTCGCGTCCGATGACGCCGCCTATGTCACCGGTCAGGTCCTCTACGTCGATGGGGGCATGACCGCGCAACTCAGCACCCCACCGCCGCCCGACGGCCTCCCGGTCGTCAGCGCCGAATAGCCATTGGAGACCCCATGACGACCCGACGCACGATCGCCACTGCCGTGGCGCTGGTGATGGTCCTCGCTGCCTGTGCGGCGGAGACCACGCCGACCACGACCGAGGCCGCAGCCGCCGTCGAGCCGACCACCACGACGGCGGCGCCGACCACCACGGCCGCTCTGACGACCACCACGACGACGGTCCCGGAGACGACCACGACCACGACGATCCCGTCGCCAGAGCCGCTGCCCATCGAACCCCCAGAGGGCTACGAACTGGTGTGGAGCGACGAGTTCGACGGAGATGAGATCGACCCCGAGAACTGGTCGTTCGAGACCGGCGGTTGGGGCTGGGGCAACGGCGAGGCCCAGTACTACACCGACCGCGATGAGAACGCCCGCCTGCAGAACGGCCTCCTCGTGATCGAGTTGCACCAGGAGAAGTTCGAGAACTCGTACTACACGTCGGCCCGGCTCGTGAGCCAGGGGTTGCAGGAGTTCCAGTACGGCTACTTCGAGGGTCGAATCAAGGTCCCCAATGGCGCAGGCCTGTGGCCCGCGTTCTGGATGCTCGGCTCCGACTTCTACCGCAACCCGGCCGATCCCTTCGATGCGAACTGGCCGCAGGCGGGCGAGATCGACATCATGGAGTACGTCGGGCGTGAGCCGAACCTCGTCATCGGGACGGTGCACGGCCCCGGCTATGCCGGTGCGGGTGGGCTCTCGAAGTGGTTCCCGCAGGACTTCGCGATCGCGGATGACTGGCACACGTACGCGATCGAGTGGGATGAGACCGGGATCTCGTTCTTCTTCGACGGCCAGCAGTACTACAAGGTCACGCCGGAGATGGTGGGGGACTTCCGCGAGTACGTGTTCGACAAGCCGTACTTCTTCCTGATCAACATGGCGATCGGTGGCACCCTCGGCGGCAACATCGCTCTCGACCTGGAGTACCCCGTCCAGATGTACGTGGACCACGTGCGGGTGTACCAGCGCGTCGACGCCTGACCGCCTTGCAGTTCTCAGAGCCCGATGTCCTCGTCACCCTCGGTTCCTCCCTCGGGGAGGGTCCGGTGTGGGACCACCGGCTCGGCGAGCTCGTGTGGGTGGACATCCTCGGCGGACTCGTGCACAGGACCGACCCCGCGACTGGTGGAACGACGACCGTGGACGTGGGCGAGGCGGTTGGTGCGGTGGGACTCCTCGACGACGACGCGTACCTGCTCGCCCTCGGCGGCGGCTTCGCCGAGTTGCGGGCTGGAGCGGTGAGGTCCCGGGTCTCCGTGGCCCCTCCTGGCCAGCGCATGAACGACGCCGCAGCGGACCCCGTGGGGCGCTTCCTCGCTGGATCGGTGGCGGATGGCCATCCCCCGATCGGCATCGTGTACTCCCGTGAGCCGGACGGCTCCGTGCGGGAGCTGTTCGGTGGGGCGTCGGTGTCGAATGGGATCGGGTGGTCGTCGGATGGCGGCCGGATGTACTACGCCGATTCCGCCGTCGGCGTCGACGTGTTCGACTACGACCTGGGGACCGGCGACGTCGCCAATCGGCGCCGGTTCGTCGAGATCCCGGAGGCCGAGGGGGTCTCCGACGGCCTCACCGTGGACGCCGACGACTGCGTGTGGGTGGCCATTTGGGGAGCTGGGGCCATCCGACGGTTCTCCCCGACCGGGGAGGTGCTCGGAGAGGTCCGTGTCCCCGCCCTCCGATCGACCTCGTGCGCGTTCGGGGGGCCCGACCTCGGCACCCTCTTCATCACGTCCGCTGCGGTCGGGGCGACCCCCGAGACCTCCCACGAGCTCGACGGCGCCGTCTTCGCAGTCGACGTTGGTGTGACGGGTGTCCCCACACCGGCCATGATGGGGACCTGATGAACATCTTTGATCTCATGCACTTGGACGGCATCGTCCCCCTTCGCTCCCATCCCGACCCCGAGGTGTTGTGCGCCACGGCGGACTGGATCACCGACGCGGGTCTCTCGACCTTCGAGATCACGCTCCGCACGCCGGGAGCGATCGACGCGATTCGTGCTGTCGCCGAACACATCGGACCTGACGCCGATCTCGTGCTGGGTGCTGGCACCGTGCTCTCGGGAACCGACGCCACGGCGGCGATCGACGCAGGGGCGACGTTCGTGATCTCCCCGTCCCTCGTACGCGACGTCGCAGCGGCTTGTGCGGATGCCGGCGTTCCCTACGTTCCGGGATGTGCGACCCCGACCGAGGTCCACTCCGCGATCGACCTCGGCTGTGACGTCGTGAAGCTCTTCCCCGCCTCATCGCTCGGCCCCAGCTTCCTCAGCGCCGTCCGCTCGGTCTTCCCTTCGGTGCGTGCGATCCCAACCGGTGGCCTGACCTTCGATCCGTTCGCCCTCGCCCCGTGGTTCGACGCGGGCGCGATCGCCGTCGGATTCGGTTCCGCGCTCTTCCCGCCCAACGCCTCGAATCGGCTCACCGAGGCGGTGGGTGCCGTGGCGCAGGCGAGGACGCCCACATGATCGAAGTCCCGTCCCCCGAGGGTCGTCGCTGGGATGTGGTCTCGCTGGGCGAGGTGATGCTCAGACTCGACCCGGGTGATGAGCCGATCGGGTCGGCCACGACCTTCCGCGCATGGGAGGGGGGCGGTGAGTACAACGTCGCGAAGGCGTGTGCACACGTGTTCGGCAAGCGCGCCACCGTCGTCACGGGCCTCGCCGACAACGAGGTGGGTCGCCTCGTGGAATCCCGGATGCGATCGGGTGGTGTGGACACCCGACACGTGGTGTGGCGTTCGTTCGATGGCTTGGGAAGGAGCCGGGTCGGCCTCTACTTCATGGACCGTGGTGCTGGCATCCGGCCCCCGGCGAGTGTGTCCGATCGATGGGGCAGCGTCGCGTCCCGGATGGGACCCGGCGACGTCGACTGGTCGGCGATCCTCGAAGGAGAGGGAACGCGTTGGCTGCACACGGGCGGGATCTTCGCCGGGCTCTCCGAGCGGACCACGGCCCTCACCGCAGAGGCCATGGCGGCCGCACGGGACACCGGCGCGGTCGTCTCCTACGACCTCAACGTCCGTTCGTCGCTCTGGGCCTCTGGCGAACGGGAGGCGCTCGGGGTGCATCGGGACCTGGTGGAGGGTGCCGATGTGTTGTTCTCGAGCATTCATGACCTCGGCCCGTCCCTCGGGATCGACGTCGAGGACGTCCCGGTGGATGTGTGGGCGGTCGAGCCCAAGCGGTTCGCGGACCTGGCCCGGGAGGTGGCTGAGGCGTTCCCCCGCCTCGGGATGCTCGCGGTGTCGCTGCGGGATGCCCGCTCGGCGAACCGCCACCGGTGGGGAGGGGTGCTCTTCGACGGAGCAGTTGCTCACGCAGGGCGGTTCCACGAGGACCTCGAGGTCCTCGACCGAGTCGGCGGAGGAGATGCGTTCGTGGCGGGGATCGTCACCGGGCTCCTCGATGGGGACGGGCCCGGGATGGCACTGGAGTTGGGGATCGCCCACGGCGCCCTTGCGGTGACTGTGCCGGGCGACACGTCGACGGCCACTCGTGACCAGGTGCTCCGAGCGATCACGGCAGACGACGCCCGCACCGATCGCTGAGATCTGTCGTCGGCGATTCGTACGCTTCCCCCATGCGTTTCGCGTGGTTCATCGCCCTCCTCCTTGCCGGCTGCACGACGGTCTCGCCCGAGACGGGCGATGCGGTGCCGGTGGGCGTCGCCGCCTCGGTGCTCGAGGTGGTGGATGGTGACACACTCATCGCGGAGGTCGACGGTGTCCGGGAGTCGGTGCGACTCATCGGTATCAACACACCCGAGCGTGGGGCGTGCGTCTCCCAGGAGGCCACCGACCGCCTCGCCGACCTGGTGTCCGAAGGGGAGGTATCCCTCGTTGACGACGTCTCGGACCGGGACGAGTTCGGGAGGCTCCTCCGATACGTGCTCGTCGGTGCCGCTGACGCCGGGAGGCAACTCGTCGAGGAGGGGCTCGCCGTCGCCCGCCGCTACCCGCCCGATGTGGCCCGGGCTGAGGAGTACGAGGCGGCCGAGGACTCCGCACGGGATGCAGGGATCGGGCTCTGGGCGGACGATCCATGTGGTACCGGGAGTGCGCCGCTGGGGATTCTCGACGTGTCGGCGAATGCGCCGGGCGACGACGCCACGAATCCGAACGGGGAGTGGGTGGAGATCGTGAACTCCTCCGAGGAGGTCGTCTCGCTCGAGGGATGGGGGATCGCGGACGAGTCCTCACGCCATCGATTCACCTTCCCCGCGGGCGCGTCAATCGCCCCGGGGGAGGTGGTGCGTGTGCGCTCGGGGTGCGGGGAGGACGGTCCGGTGACCTTCCATTGGTGTGCCGATGGGGCCGTGTGGAACAACGGCGGCGACACGGCCTTCCTCACCGATCGCGACGGTGCGCTCGTGGACACCTTCCCCTATCCGTAGGCGGTCCCGCGCCTTCACGGCTGCGGGTGACCGGCGCGTGATCACGTGCCTCCGCCCAGTATCCAGGATCACTCTTCGGGCGCCCGTGGCGCGCTCCGGAACTTCGCCTCCCGGTGGGACGTGTCGCAGAACGGGGCGTTCTTGCTCTGCCCGCACCGGCACAGGGCAGCCCGGGGGCCCACCTGCCACGCCTTTCCCTTGCGATCCTCGACTGTGAACGATCCCCGCACGTAGAGCGGGCCGTTCGTCATGGGCATGATAGAGACGGGAGGCGAGGTGTCCTCTTGGGGGCCGTCGTCGAGGCGCTCGTAGCGGAGGGCGCCCGAGGGGCACTGCTCCACCTGGCCCGCAATCGTCGCGGCATCGGCACCGTCGATGTCGACCCACGGGCGCGCCTCGCGATCGAATACCTCGGGGAGCCCGGTGAAGCACAGGCCCACGTGGACGCAGATGTCCGAGTCCCAGAAGACGCGGATGGACGCCGACTCATAGGTGCGTTTTGCCATCGGGCGACCCTACCCGCAGTTGCACGGCCGCCGCCGACTCCCCGGGTGATTCCGGGTCGTGCCCGCGCGAAGTCGGCGTAGTCTCGGGGAATGGACGAGCAGGCGTTCCGCGTCTTCCTCACAGGGGGAGGCCGGTCGCCGAGTGCGACCGACAGGGTCGTCGGCTACGTCGGCGAGTTCGAGACCTACCTTCACGACGCGGGGACCACGATCGACGACGCCCGTCCTGGGGAGGTCGAGAGCTTCGTCTCCCACCTCGAATCCACGGTCGGCGACTCAGCCAAGCTCCACCTCTGGGCGATCCACTACTGGTTCGAGTTCGTCGACGACCCGGTCCTCGCCCATCTCGCTGCCGACCTCCGCAGGCAGCGAGTCGAGGAGGCCCCGTTCCGCATCCGCGGCTTTCGCGGCGTGGACCTCGACCACGTCGCCGTGTTGGAGAAGGCAGGCCTCGGCTCGGCTCCGGTCCTCCTCGAGGCTGCCGCCACGCCCTCCTCTCGGCTTGCCGTCTCCGATCGCCATCGTGTCCCGCTCGAGGTGGTCGAGGAACTCGCTCGCCTCTGCGACCTCGCCCGCATCAGGGGGATCAAGGGGATTCGTGCCCGGCTCTACCTCGACGCGGGGGTGGGCTCCGTTCCCGATCTCAGCAGGTGGGTGCCCGAGCGTCTCCACGCCCACCTGCTCGCCTGGGTGGCCTCGACGGGGTTCGAGGGGATTCCCCCGCGCCCCGGCGAGGTGACCCACGCGGTTGGGTCTGCACGCCGACTTGAACGCGCGGTGGAGTGGTGAACACCCCGAGGCCGCCTCAGGGGATCACGCGATGGCGGGATCCTCCCGAGAAGGAGACGATGGGCCCATGACACGTCCAGCACGAAAGCCACTCCAGGATCGCCTCACCGACATCGAGCGACGCCTCGAAGTCCTCGAATCCGTCGCCCGGTCGTCACAGTCGACGCAAGTGGCCTCGGCCGTGGCGACCGAGGCCACCCCTCCTACTGCCCCGCTGCTCGCAGCGTCCACGACGGTGCCTCCGCCACCCCCTCCCGATGCCGAGCCCCGCGTGCTCGACGTCGAGCGGCTCTTCCGCTGGGCCGGCGGCATCCTCGTCGTGCTGGCGGCAGCCTTCCTCCTCAGTGTCGCCCTCGAACGCGGGTGGCTCACGCCGTTGGTGCGCCTCGCCGGCGGACTGGCGATCGGCGCCACCCTCATGGGCCTCGGCGTCGGCCTCCGTCGTAGGAGCGACGGCTTCGCCACGACGTTGCTCACCACGGGCGCCGTGATCACCTATCTCATGCTGTGGGCTGGGTATGAGGCGTATGGGCTCATCGGGTCGTGGGTCGCAGGTGGCGGGATGCTGCTCGTCGTTGTGGGGCTCTTCGTGGAGGTGTTCCGATCCAACGACGTAGCACTCTCGGTGCTTGCCACGCTTGGCGGGTTCGCAACCCCGTTCCTGTTGGCGATCGCTGGGGAGAGCCTCACCGATGCTGCGGGCGTCTCGGTGCCTCTCGTCGCCTACCTCGGCGTGTTCGTGGTGCTCACGGCCGTCGTCCACGCAGTGGTCGGGTGGCGACTCCTCCAGCTGTTCGCCGCCGGGGGAGCAGTGCTCGCCGGGGGGTTCGTGCTCGCCTCGAGCACACCGATCGACGGCGTCCAATCGGGAGCCGTCGCCATGACGGCGTACTCCATCCTCGTGTCCCTCGGGTACTGGGCCGTCCCGGCCCTGCTCCGGCCGGGGATCGAGGCTCGTCGAGCGGGGAGGGCGCCGGCGCTCCCTCTCTCCCGGGCCGTCGACGACGCGCTTGGCGTGTTCGTGCGCCTCGCAGGCTTCGTGCTGCTTCCCGTCCTACTCGCCGTCGTCAGTTCGCAATGGGGCCTCGATCCCGACGAAGCAGGCGTGGTGGCCCTCGTCCTCGCCGTCGCCGCCGGGTTGGTGGGGGCCTTCTCAGAGGATCTCGACGACGTCGTGAACTGGCTGCTCTCCGCAGTGCTGCTTGCGATCGGCCTGCTGCTCCTCGTCGACGCCGACTACCACGCTCTCGTGCTCGTGGGAGAGGGCACCGCCATCCTGGTGGCGAACCACTTCGCCAGGGGCCACCGGGCCAACGCCGTGGCGGGCCATGTCGCCGTGGGGATCGGATCGCTGATCGCCGGGATCCGGCTCCTCTCGGCGTTCGGAGGGTCAGGGGCGGCCATTCCACTCGCTGCTGCCCTCGTCGTCGCGCTCCTTGGGACCGCCGGCTGGGCTACCGGTGACCGCATGCGGTTGGCCTGGTGGTCGGTCGGCTACGCAGGCGCGCTCCTCCTCGTGCGACACCTGTTCGGGGCGAGTGATGTCGGCGTCGGCCTCACCACCAGTGCGTGGGCGATCGTCGGCCTCGGCCTGGTCATCGTGGGGCGGAGGCGCTTCGGTCGTGCGACGGAGTTCGCAGGGCTCCTTTCGCTCGGGGCGGTGGCGGTCCGCCTCCTCGAGCACCTCGATGACCTCGAGCCGCTGGTGCGGGTGGCGGTCTTCCTCGGCATTGGTGCCCTGTTCCTCGTGGGAGGCTGGTACCTCCGGTCCTCCCCCGAGGAGGACCAATCCGAGGTGCCCGACGAGGAGTCCGCCGGGGTCTGAGCGCCGCGTACACTCGCCCGCACCAACCCCAGGAGCGAGTGATGGGCGATCCGACAACCGTGGTGCGGGGAGCTGCCGTGCAGGCAGCGCCGGTCTTCCTCGACCGCGAGGCCTCGACGGAGAAGGCGTGTGCCCTCATCCGGGAGGCGGGTGCCAACGGGGCTCGGATCATCGGGTTCCCAGAGGGGTTCATCCCCGCCCATCCGATCTGGTTCCACTTCCACTCGGGCACCGACCGGCTCGCAACGGAGCTGAGCGTGGCCCTGATGAAGAACACCGTTGAGATCCCGGGCCCCGAGGTCGCCCAACTCCAGGCGGCGGCCAAGGACGCCAACGCGTACGTGGTGATGGGCCTCTGCGAGCGCAACCCCGGTTCGTTCGGATCCGCCTACAACACCCAGCTCTTCCTTGGCCCCGACGGATCGATCCTCGGCAAGCACCAGAAGCTGGTTCCCACGGTGGGCGAGCGACTCGTCCACCAGCCCGGTGGGCCCGATGCGTTCGGGTCGGTCCCCACCGAGTTCGGGAACCTTTCGGGGCTCATGTGTGGCGAGAACTCGAACCCCCTGGCGATCTTCGCCCTCACTGCAGAGCACAGCCGGGTCCATGTGATGGCCTGGCCCAACCACTTCCCCAAGATCAGTGTCCCCATGGGCGAGATCGCTCTCACCATGGCGAAGTCCTTCGCCCAGATGTCGAAGGCGTTCGTGATCAGTGCCGCCTCGATCGTCGATGATCGGATCCGCGAGATGATCACGACCCGTCCCGAGGACGACGAGTTCCTCCAGCGTCCGGAGATCGCCGGTGGTTCAGCGATCATCGCCCCGGACATGCGGGTCATCGCGGGCCCCATGCCGGGTGACGAGGAGGGAATCCTCTATGCCGACATGGACTTCGACATCGGGGTGAAGCTCAAGCTGCGCCATGACCTCGCAGGGCATTACAACCGGCCCGACGTGTTCCGCCTCCTCGTGAACAAGAACCCGGCGCCACTCCTCGAGACCTACGCCGGGCCAGATGGTCGCCCCGAGCTCGAGGGCGAGCACGTGGAGGTCGCGCAACTGGAGTCCGGGGACGACGACTGACGGCACGGCAGCGTCCCCGCGCGTAGCCTTCGCGTGTATCGGCCCGCTGGGGTCGGATCCCGGTGGGTCGGGAACCGACGAAGGAGGCCACCATGCTCTCCCCCGAAATCGAGTTGCCGAGGGTCCCCGTGCACGCCGGGCCGTCCCCCTCGGCCTGGATCGCGCTCCTCACGGTCCTGGCGCTTGCCATCGCAGGTTCGGTGTGGTTCCTCGGCGGGTGTTCCCGCCCCACCGTCGGCTTCGACGGAGAGGCCGCCTCCTACTGCGGTCCCGTCTACGAGGACGCCGGGGCGTCCACGGTGTCGCTCGAGAACACTGGTGGGACCCCGATGCTCGTGGGCTTCATCGAGGTCCTCGACGAGGACGTCTCGCTTTCGGAGATCGAGTCAGCTGATCCGTCGGGCGAGCTCGACTGGCTCGGCAACTGGACCGTGCTCCGTGAGGTCCCTGCGGGTGAGTCGCTCGACTACGAGACCATCCTGCCATCGGGGCTGTACGCCTTCTGGGTCCAGGACATCGCCTCCGGGGAAGTCCACCTGAGTGGGCGAATCGACACCCGCTGACGTCAGCGGCGGGTCACCGCGAGCACGAGGCCGAGGCCGGCGACCGCCGAGGCGATCGAGACCCAGGCGAGGTCCTCAGGTCCGTCGTAGCCGAGGATCCAGAGGAGCGCGATCGCAGCCACCATCGCCCAGCCGAACGCCGACCATCCCGAAGGCCCGGAATCCGTGATGAACGGGTCGACGATCTCGCCGCTCAGCGTCGCTGCGGGCGGTAGTTGCATGGCGGGGACGGCGGTGGGCGACTGGTCGAACGTCCATGCCACGTGGTAGGTCTCGGCGAGTTCCAACGCGTCGAGCAGGGCGATCATCCCGCGAATGGGTTGGATGAGCTCCTGCGCATCGTCGGGGAACTTCGGGATGGTGACCCGTGCCCGCTGCTTCGCGAGCGTCGGCGGATGGGTGCGCTGGAGGAAGACCGTGGGACCCCACTCACGGGTCGATGCTGCCAGGAGTGCCCGTCGTCGATCGACGGTCAGCCAGGCGAGCACGCGGCGCCGATCCCGTCCGTTCGCGTACATCGCGTCGTCCCATGCCGGGTCGCCCACCTCGACGCCGCCCCTCGCCCATGCGATGTTCCGTGTGATCGTCCGGGGCTTCACCGTCAACCCCTGGGGGAGTCCCGGCGCCTCGACGTCGATGAAGGTGCGGTTGCTGTTGTTGCTCCCCGACATCGTCCTCACTCGCACGCGGTAGCCGCCGACCGTCCCCTCCATGGTGAGGCTGTCGAAGAGGCCGGACGGTGGCCTCCCCCGGATGAACGAGAGGCCGAGTTGGTTCGCCGCCGAGATGAAGGCGTCCCGTTGTTTCCGGGTGCCCATGGGGAGAAGGCTACGCCGGATTCGCCGGGGGGAACCGATAGGGTCGGGGCATGAGTCGAGACGTGTTCAGCTCCGTCGATGCGTACCTCCAGTCGCTCTTCGTCCCCGACGACCCGGAGCTTGCCCACACGATCAAGGCAACCGCTGAGGCAGGGATGCCCGAGATCCAGGTCTCGCCCATGTACGGCCGAACGCTGGAGATCCTCGCCAGGGCCGTGGGGGCGCGTCGCATCCTCGAGATCGGTGTGCTCGCGGGCTATTCGGCCATCTGGCTGGCCCGTGCGCTTCCGGCCGGTGGCAGCCTCGTGGGGCTGGAGGCGTCACCCGTGCACGCGTCGGTGGCTCGGGCGAACCTCGCGCGAGCCGGGCTCGATGACCGGGTCGAGGTCCTCGTGGGGGATGCCAGGGAGACGCTGCCCGCACTCGAGGGACCGTTCGACCTCGTCTTCATCGATGCCGACAAGGAGGGCTATCCGGCCTACCTCGAAGAGGCGATCCGCCTCACGCGGTCGGGTGGACTCATCGTCGGTGACAACGTGGTTCGACGAGGGCGTGTGGTTGCCCCCGAGCGCGATGATGACATTGCGATGGATCGGTTCAACCGGAGGCTTGCCTCGGACGGCCGGATCGACGCCACGATCCTCCAAACGATGGACGACAAGGCCCATGACGGGCTTGCCATCGCGGTGCGCCGCTAGGGCCGACGGGTCGCCCGGCTGAGGAGGAACGCACTCACCAGGACCACGCCGAGGCCCCCCACCTCGAGCGGTGTCACGGACTCGCCGCCGAACCCGACACCGACGACGAGCGCCACGGTTGGCAGCAGGTACCCGATGATCGCTGCCCGTGGAGCGCCCACCCGTGCGCCCAGGTTGGCATGGACCACTCGCGCGATGCCCGTGGAGAGAAGGCCGAGCGCCGCCAGGGCGAGGAGGGAGCGGCCCTCCCACTCGTTGCCGGAGAGGTCCCATGCGCCGAACGGGATGAGGGCGGTCGCCCCGACGGCCTGGGCCCACATCGTCACCGGGAGGCCGCCGTACTTCTGTGTGAGCGGCACGAGCACGTTGTTCGTGATCGCGTAGCCGAGGACCCCCAGTAGGACGAGCACGATGCCGAGTGTCGCTGGCCGCCCCCCGGTGAGGGAGGGGATCCCGATGAGGACCACGCCGACGAAGCCCCCGACGAGGCCGGCCACGTGCCGGTTGGTGATGGAACGAATGCCGAGGGCGAACGCGATGGCGGCGGTCACGATAGGGACGGCAGAGGTGAGCATTCCTGCGATCGAGCTGGGAACGGTCTGCTCCGCGAACGCGAAGAAGAGCGCCGGGCCGGCGTTCCCAGCGAGGGCGACCACCGCGAGCGGTTTCCAATCCTCCCGCTCGATCCGCTTCCTCGCACGAGGGAGGAGGGCCAGGCAGGAGGCGCTCAAGGTGAGCCGGGCCCATCCCACCATGCCCGGTGTGAGGGACTCGATGCTGATGGCGATCAGCAGGAACGACGAACCCCACACGACGGCGTTGAACGAGAGCATGGCCCACTCGGTCGGACCGAAGTGGCCATTGTGGGTCCCGTCCGCCGTGGAAAGGAACCGGGCGCTCATCCAGGGAACGCCGAACGGATGCCGTCGATGACGAACTGCACCGAGAGTGCGGCGAGCAGCATGCCCAGGACCCGGGTGAACACCTGGATCCCCGTCTTCGTGAGCGCCCGTTCGATGGCGTTCGCCGAGAGGAAGGCCACGAGCACGAACCCGACGATCACCGCCATGATCCCGAAGACCCCGGCGACGCCCGCGCTCGTGAGCCCGTCGGCTCCGGCGAGCAGGATGACCGAGGTGATGGAGCCCGGCCCGGCGAGGAGTGGCGTGGCGAGGGGGAAGACCGATGGGTCGGGTCGCCCCTCGGCCTGCCCCTCGCGGCGCTTGGTGCGGATCTCGAAGAGCATCTCGAATGCGGTGGCGAAGAGGAGGAGGCCACCGGCGATCCGGAACGCAGCCACGCTGATCCCGATCGCCTCGAGGAGTGCCTCCCCCACGAGTCCGAAGACGAGCAGGATTCCGAACCCCGTGAGCGCTGCGCGCAAGGCAATCGTCCGCCGGCGCGCGGGGCCATCCCCCTGGGTGAGGGCGATGAAGAGCGGCGCCAGGCCGATCGGATCGATGATCACGAACAGCGTGACGAAGGCACTGATGGCGAATGTGGCATCCACGGGGTCGCGACGCTACCTGATCGGGTGGCACTCAGCGGCTCAGGCGGAGGAGCACCTCTTCGAGGGAACCGCGCTCGGCGATCAGGGTCACCTGGTCGCCGTTGCGGAACACGGTCGACCCCGAGACGAGCACGGTGGTTTCGCCCCGCTGGACCTCGAGCACCAGGACGTCCAACGGCAGTCGGAGGTCCCTGACGGGGAGGCCGTGGACATCGGGGTTCGTGATCGTGATCTGGACGACCTCGCGATCGGGGTCCTGTCGGAGGAAGAGGGCGGTCGACTGTGGAGCCTGCACGGCCTGCTCGAGGAGTGTGACCATGGCGAGCCCCGGGTCCACGATGAAGGCCCCGAGCTCGGCGAGTTCGGCAGCGTGGGCACCCTCGGCCGGTCGGGCGACGAGCCGATCGATGCCCCGTCGTTCGATGGCGAACTGGAGGACGCGGCGGTTCGCGCCATCGTCGGCGAGCATCGCCACCACCGCTGCGGTCTCAGCGTCGATGATGCCGTCCAGGGTGGCATCATCGAGGTTCGCGACGTGCACTTCCTCGACATCGGAGGCCGATATGCGCGCTATCTGTGCTGCGTCGGTGTCCACGGCGACCACCTCCCACCCGTCACGCATGAGTGCCCGGGCGAGTGCGATCGACTGGCCCTCGACGCCGAAGATCACCGCCTTGCCGGTCTCTTCGGCCTCCGACTCGGGGAGATGGGCTTCGCCCACCCGCTTGAGGCCCGCTCTCAGGAAGAGGGGGCCGACGACCTCGTTGATGACCACGACGGAGATGATCAGAGTGGCGAAGGCATCTCCGAGGTCGGGGAACTGCACTGCGACCTCGCGGGCGAGGCCGAGGGCGATGCCCGCTTGCGTGATGAACGCCATCCATGACGTCGTGCGCACCTGCCGCGACTCTCCGGCGAGCGAGGTCCCGACCACCGAGCCGACGCCGATCCCTACGACCCGCACGGCGAAGAGCGCCAGGGCGACCGGGAGCGTTGCCCAGAGGACGTCGAGCTTGAGCGCCAAGCCCGTGATGGTGAAGAAGGCCACGTACACGGTGGGTCCGACGTCGTGGAGCAGGGACTCGAACTCGATCCGGAAGCGCGTGAAGTTCGTCACGAAGAACCCGGCGATGAGGGCGATGAGGAGCGGCTCGATGTACACCTCGAACCCGAGTACTCCGATGCTCCACTCGCCCACGAAGTCGGCGAGCTCGTAGATGCCGAACCCGAGGGCGAGGATCGCCCCGATCTTGACGAGGTGGGGTGCGCGCAGTCCGAGCAGCCGTTGGAGGATGAAGCCACTCGTGATGCCGATGCCAACGGCCGACCCGAGGTCGAGGAGGAGGAGGCCGATGAACCCGAGGTTGAGGGTTGCGTCGGTGAGGAGCGCAGCGGCGATCGACGTCATGACGGCGAACAACACGATGATCGCCACGTCCATGAGCACCGTCACCCCGAGTGCGGTTCGGGTGAACGGCCCGCGGGCGCGGACCTCCTTGATCACCGCGATCGTGGACGGTGGGGAGAGGGCGAGGAGGACGGCGCCACCGAGGAGCGCCGTGGCGAGCCGTGCTGCGGGCGAGTACTCAGAGGTGAACGAGAGGACCTCGGTCAGGAGGTAGAGGGCGCCAGACAGGAGTACGAACGCGACAACGAGGATCCCGCCGGCGGTCGAGAGAATCGGCTTCAGACGGGGTTTGATCTCCTTCAGGTACAACTCCGAACCCGCGACGAACGCGATGACCGCCAGTGAGATCTCGTCGACGAAGCGGAGCCGCTCGGCGTCGGACGAGGAGAGCATCTGCACGCCGAACGATCCTGCGACGGCGCCGGCGAACAGGTACCCGGTGATCGTGGGGAGTCGGAGCGCCTTGAAGCCCTTCCCGATCATCCATGAGCCGAGGCAGAGGATGGCGAACGCGATGGCGGCGGTGAAGGTCTCCACGGTGCCGGGAGTGTAGGGACCCCCGGGTCGAGCGCTCAGGGAGCGGCCGGCTCGATGTGGTCAGAACCCGCAGGCGGCGAGCTCATCGTCGAGGTCGCCACCCCCGAATCTCACCCGCTCGTACACCGCGACGCGAGCGAGTTCGAGGCGGTTGAGGTGGTCGAACGCTGGCATCGCGCCTTCGATCGGAACGCCTGTCGCCCCATAGGTGGCCCCGTGGGTCTCCTTCCACCCCTGGGAGCCCAGCGAGATCCATTCGATGTGGTCGTCGCAGTCAGGGAACGTCTCCCTCACATGGTCGAGCGCGCGTCCGACCCCGCCCTCCCCGGAGGTGCCATGGCACTGGGCGCAGGTCCGGTAGGTGGTCCGCCCGGCGATGTAGTTGTCGTCGGTGGGCCCTGCTGGTGCGCATGCGCTCACCAGCAGGGCCACCATCGCAGAGATGACTGCGTTCCTCACGCGGTCGAGTGGTTGTCCTTCGAGGTGAGGATCGAGTAGATGCCCCACAGGAGGGCGAGGCCCATCACCGGCGAGCCGATCATCTTCAGGGCCGTCGAGTCGGCGAGGAGTCCGATCACGAACACGACGAGCCCGAGGTTCACGCCGTACATCACGCCGCGTCGCGTCGCTGAGGCCAGCGCCCCCGCACCCACTGCGCCGAACAAGGCGTTGGTCGTGGCGCCCATGAACATCGTGTGGTCGAAGGCGATGAGGATGTTGGTCCCCTCGCCGGCCTCGGGATCCACTGCCCCGGAGATGAAGAGTTGGACGAGGTACACGAGAAGTCCGACGCCTGCAGCCAACCAGACGGTTGCGAGCTGTGGGTACGCCTTCGATGCGTCCCTCCAGGCTGCGGGGGCGATGTTCCCCCACATCCGCACGACGAAGATCGCCACGCCGATGACCTCGAGGAGCGTCGCAACCTGGATGAGGGCGTCGATGTCGAGGATGAACGCGAGGTTGAAGGCCACCCCTGCGAGGAAGAGCCCAACTGCCATCACGAGCCCCGCCCTCGACTCCGAGGAGGCCTGTGGGCGATCCGCGAGTTGCCACTCGGTGACGGCCATCACGGCAAGGATGAGGTAGCCGACGAGCATGGCGGGCGGATGGGCCCCGGCCAGCGATCCGGCCGTCTCGGCGTCCATCCCGGGGAGCTCGCCATTGGCGATGAAGAGGCCGAGGAGCACGCCGAGGACGGCTCCGATGGTGAGCGACACCATGGCGAGCATCATCGAGAGCCCCGCGATGGTCCGCGGTGACGACCTCCAACGGCCCACCACCCACGCAAGGGCCCACACGATTGCGAGGAGCTCGAGGGTCCCGGCAATGGGCCGGAAGATCCCGGTTCCGGTGGCAAATGCGACCATGTAGAGCACGGTCGCCCCGACCGCCGCCTGCGCGAGGCGCATCGTCCCGGGGTCATCACGACGATCACCCTCGAACATGGAGATCGCGAATCCGATGATCGCGAGTGTGATCCAGCCGAGTGTGCCTGCGTGCACGTGGGTGAGCAGGAGTTCCCTCGAGGGCTCCCAGACGTCGATCCCGTTCAGGATCCCGATGACGATCGTCACCAGGAAGATGATCAGGGCTGATCGATACAGCAGCCGAACTGGCGCTGATGCGGTGCCAAGCATGGCACCCTCCTTCCCGACGAGAGGTTCCTCGTCGGGAAGGAGGGTAGGAACGACAGGAGGAGGGGTGTCGGTGAAACAGGCCTGTTCTTGGCCGCTACTTGTCGCCGAGTTCGTCGATTCCGCCGATGCCTGAGGAGGTGATCTCGGTGTTCGGGGAGCCCCAGTACCGCACCCGACCCACGCCGCTGGCGTCGATCTCGAGGTCGACGGTGGCCCAGACCTCGGCGGAGCCAGCCCCGCTCGAGGAGATGCTCGTGGTGCGGGTGGCGAGGGCACCGGCGTCGTAGTCGCCGGCTCCCGAGAGGTTCGCCTCATGGGCGTCGGCCCGGCCTGATGCGTACATCGTTCCCGCCCCGGAGAAGGAGACGTCGAGGACGTCGAGGTCGAGGTTCACGAGGTCGATGTCGCCGGCCCCGGAGAAATCCACGCCGAGTGCGTCGCCGCGGAAGCCGTCGAGGGTGACCCGGCCAGCACCGGACACTTCGAGCCCCTCGAGGTCGACGACCCTGATCTCGTAGCGGAAGCCGTCGCTCGGGATCGGGACGATGCCGTCCTCGATCTCGACGACGAGCGTGTCGTCCTCGACGAACGTGTGGATGCGGGAGAGGAGGTTGTCGTCACCCCGGACGGTGAGCGATTCATCGTCGCCCTGGGAGATCTCCACGGTGCCGAAGGCCCGGAAGTCGATGCGATCGAATCCGTCGGCGCTGCGCACCTGGGTCACGACGTCGCCCGAGCCAACGATCTCATCATTCAGGTCGAACGACCAGCCGGTGCAGGCCGAGAGCATGAGCGTGACGGCGAGGGCGACAGCGACGGTGCCGAGTCGGGATCGATCTGTGATGGGGAGCGAACGGTGCATGGTGGTGCCTTCCCTCGAGTGGTGTCCGTTATCGGGCGACATCGTCCCTCTTCGCACCCGAACGCACCATGAGGAATGACCCTGATGGTCCCCGGACCCCATCGGGGTCGCCTCGGGGTCAGCCGATCGTGACGCCGTCACGCCCGTACTTGCGATGTGGTGCGCAACTACGCGCTGCGTACGAGGGGCGCGACCTCTTGGCCCAGCCGTTCGATGCACGCAAGGACCTGGTCGTGGGGCATCGTCCCGACGCTCATGTGGAGCATGAATCGGCTGACCCCGAGCACGTCCCGCCAACGGAGGATCTTCGCGGCGACGGTCCCGGGGCTCCCCAGAACGAGCGAACCCCCGGGCCCGCGCATCCGTTCGTACTCGTGGCGATTCATCTCGCCGAAGCCACGT
>CAZRJG010000005.1:11360-65808 GCA_964600365.1 uncultured Acidimicrobiia bacterium | reverse complement strand
CATCCGCCTCGTGGTCTTCGCCTTCGACGAGGGGCAGGAGCTCACCGAGCACACGGCGGCGGTGCCCGCCGTGGTCCAGGTCATCGAGGGGAGGGTCGTCGTCGACGTCGGCGGAGACCGGGTGGAGATGGCCGCGGGGGCCTGGTTGCGGATGGACGCCCACCTCCCGCATTCGTTGTTGGCGACCGAGCCGTCGGTGGTGCTGCTCACGCTGCTCCCCGGGTCGCCCGCGTCCTGATCGGGGGCGTCATCACCGGCTGCCCCCGGCGCTCTCGGGCCTCAGTCGGGGGTGCCGAGGCCGACCGAGCCGGAGGCCTCGGTGGGGAGCGGCTGGACGAACAGTCCTTCTGGAACGTCTGCGTCACATCTCAGGAGTGAGAGGTGCCACGTGGGTGATGAGCCGAGGGCCCACCTGAGGATGCCCAGTCCGTAGCGACCCACGATGCGCGCGCCCGGGATGCGGCGCACGCCGATGATGCGCCGAAGGCGAGGCGGAAGCGTTGCAACCGCCGCAGCGAACAGGATGCGGTAGCCGAAGAGCTGTCCTCGCGAGAGCGGGGGTTTGCGGAGGAACGCCGCCGTCCTCTGCTGCCCGGGTGACTCGTCGAGCCCGGGATGCTCTGCGATCCACTGGTGGAGCTCGGCCGCCGTCGAGGGGAGCGGTGTGGCGCCGTGGAGCTCACCGATGCGCCGCTGCTCGGCGACGAACCGATCGGCGTCCTCGGGGCTGAGGGTCTCCCGTCCGTAGAACTGGTAGGCGACGAGGAACGAGTCGGTGAGGGCGTTGTGCACCCACGCTGCGAAGGGTCGGGCGTCGGCGTCGTACTCGGTGCCGCGGTGAGAGACGCCCTTCACCGGGCGATGGGCCCGGCGGACGAACCGAATGGCCTGCTCGACCTCGGGCATGGCTCCAAAGGTCGTCGCGGTCACGTACGCGGAGGTTCGCGAAAGGCGTCCGAGCGGATCGACCTCGTATTGGGAGTGGTCGGCGACACCGGCCACCACCTCGGGGTGGGAGGCTTGGATCAGGAGGGCGCGGATGCCGCCGACGAAGCCGGCCACATCCCCGATGATCGCCCAGCTCGCCGACCCCGGTCCGCAGATGCCCGGGTCACCTCGGTACTCCATCGTGTGGGCAAGGGGGTACTCGGCGTGACCGAACGGATCTGTCACGGCGTTGGTCACCCGACGGCGGATGTCGTTGAGCGGGCTCATCACCATGGCACAAGGGTACGGAGGGCCGTCGGGTGCCGGATCGTCAGGCGAGCAGCGCGGTGAGTTCGGCGGGGGAGTCCACGACGTGGTGGGCCCCGGCGGCTTCGAGCTCGTCCCGGCCACCGAACCCCCACGTCACCCCGATGGTCGTGAGGCCCCATTCACGACCTCCGACGATGTCATGGGAGCGATCGCCGACCATCCAACCCTCTCCTGCCCCGAGCGCCGAGCGCGCCCAGGCGATCACGTCGGCCTTTGCGTCCCGCGATCCGTCGAGTGAGGCTCCGGCGATGAACTGCATGTGAGCAGAGAGCCCGAAGTGGTCGGCGATCACCGTCGCGCTCCCCGTTGGTTTCGAGGTTGCGATCCCGAGCAGGCGCCCGGCCTCCCGCAGGGTCGAGAGGGTCTCGGGGATGCCCTCGATGATCCGGTTCTCGGCCCATCCGATGGCCTCGTACCGCTCCCGGTACCGTTCCACCGCACGCTCGGCCTCGTGGGGTGAGAGCCCGAGGTTGCGGTAGGTCTCACGCAGCGGTGGCCCGACGAGGGGGCGGATCGCCTCGTCATCGAGCGTGATGCCCCACGGCTCCACCGAATGGAGGAGTGACTTGCTGATGCCCTCGTAGGGGTCGGTGAGGGTTCCGTCGAGGTCCAGGTACACCCAGTTCACGCTGCCTCCAATTGCCAGAGGGCCCGTTCCACTGCGGCGATGACCGACTGTCGTGGCCACGGGTGGCCGGTATCGGCAACGTCGGCCGCGGACCCACCTGCGTCGTGGATGGTGCGGGCGAGCGCCACGATTGCCGCGATGTCCTTCCGCTGTGCCCGTACGGCGTCGGGGCCCATCACGTCGCCGTGGCCGGGTACGGCGATGCGGAACTCGTCGGCGGCCATTCGATCGAGCGTGTCGGCCCACTCGAGTGGCCACCCGTCGTAGAAGATCGGTGGTGCCGACTCCTCGATGAGGTCGCCGGCGAAGACGATGTCGTCCACCCGGATCACGATGTCGTTGTCGGTGTGGCCGCGACCAAGGTGGTCGAGCCGGATCCGACGGTCACCGAGGTCCAGTTCGAGGTGGTCCTCGAACACGACGTCGGGGAGCGTGATGGCCACGGCTTCGACCTGTCGGCGGTCGTCGTCGCCGAGCCATGCCCCCGAGGATCGTTTCGCCTCTTCACCGTCCTCCTCGAGCCGGTCGCGAGCGGCTCGGTGGGCAACGATCGGCGCTTCGGTGAAGCGAGCGTTACCGAACGAGTGGTCCCAGTGCCAATGGGTGTTCACCACCCACCGGAGGGGTGAAGAGGTGAGGCTGCGCAGGGCGCTGCGGAGCTCGTCGGCCTGTGCCTCGTGGATCCGGGTGTCGATGACGACGCACCCGCGCTCGCCGACCACCACGCCCACGTTGAGGTCGAGCGACTGGTGGCGGCGTCGGTAGATGCCGTCGCCGAGTTCCTCCCAGGGCTCGTTCACACGCTCACCGCGTGGTCACGGAGAGCAGCGTTGAGGCTCACCTTCTTGTCCGTCGACTCGTTGCGCCAGCCGATGATGTAGGCGCACTGGATCTGGGCCACCCCGCCGGGGAACTCCCGGTCGCGGGTACCGGGGACCACGATCGCTCGGGAGGGGACCTCGCCCCGGTACTCGGGTCGGTCCTCCTTCGTCACGTCGTAGATCGGTGTGGACGCGGTGATGGTGGTGTTCGCCCCCAACACTGCCTCCGCGCCGACGTGGGCACCCTCCACGACGATCGCCCGGGAGCCGATGAAGGCCCCGTCCTCGATGATCACCGGTGTCGCCGAGGGCGGCTCGAGGACGCCGCCGATGCCGACACCTCCCGAGAGGTGGACGTCCTTGCCGATTTGCGCACACGACCCGACAGTCGCCCATGTGTCGACCATCGTCCCGGCCCCCACCCAGGCGCCGATGTTCACGTAGCCGGGCATCACGACGACCCCGGGTTCGCAGAAGGCTCCGTAGCGCACGGTGCCGGGTGGGACGACCCGTACTCCCTGTGCGGCGAGGCTCGTCTTCGTCGGGATCTTGTCGTAGTAGACGAAGGGGCCAGCGTGCATCTCCTTCATCTCGGCCACGCCGAAGTAGAGGAGCACGGCCTTCTTCGCCCACTCGTTCACCGTCCAGCCTTCGGACCCCGGTTCGGCGATGCGGATCTCGCCACGGTCGAGGGCGGCGATCGTGTCCTCGACCGCGTGGGCGGCGTCGGGGAGGAGTGCCCGGTTGTCCCAGGCGGCTTCGATCAGGGATTCGTGAGACATCGTCGGATCTCCTCGTTGGCTCTTGTGCACTCGTCGATGGTGGGCACGAGGGCGAGGCGGATGTGCCCCTCCCCGCCCGGGCCGAACACGCGTCCCGGCGTCACGAGGATGCGAGACGCCAGGAGTCGGTTGGCGGTGGCGACGTCGTCCTCGACGGCGACCCACATGTACAGCCCCGCGGTCGACGCGACCACCTCGTACCCGAGGCCCTCGAAGGCGGAGCGGAGGATTGCCCGTTTCGCTGAGAACGCCCGGTTCCGCTCGGCAACGTGGTCATCGGAGGCCCATGCCGCGACGGCGGCCTCCTGTACGAACTCGGGGGGAGTGGTGCCGGCGACCTGCTTCAGCTTTCGCATCGCCTCGATCGCCCTGGCATCCCCGACGACCGCGCCCGAGCGGTAGCCGGTCATGCCGTCGCGCTTGGAGTTGGAGAGGTAGGAGAGGACCCCGGTGAACTCGTCGTCGGCGAACTCGAGGGCCGAGCGCGGTGGGGCGTCCTCGTAGACGTCGAGGTAGCACTCGTCCGCGGCGAACCAGCAGTCAGCCCCTGCGGCCCGTGCCATGAGTGCACGCAGGTCGTGGTCGCCGATCACCGCTCCCGATGGGTTGTGGGGGTAGTTCGTCCAGAGGATCTCGGCGCGATCCCAGACCTCGTCGGAGAGGTCCCCCGGCCTGAGCACGAAGTCACCGGAGAGCGGGTGCAGGTGCGCAGTGATACCCGCGTGGAGCGCGCCTCGCTCGTAGGGCGTGTACCCGGGCATGGGGCAGATCGCGAGCGCGTCGCTCCCCGGCGCACAGAGTGCCGCAGGGGTGTGGAACACCGCTTCCTTCGAGCCGCCGCTGATGAGCACGTGGCGGTCGGGGTCGACCTCGACGCCGAGCCGACGCTGGACGTAGTCGGCGACGGCAACGCGGGCGCGTCGAAGCCCCGCCGCCACCGGATACTGCGATACCGCGGGGACGGCGGATCGAAGGGCGTCGACGATGGGTCCCGGAGTGGGCTCGCGCGGGTCACCGACCGTGAAGTCGAGGACGGGCCCCTCCTCTGCGAGGGCGCGGGCCTGCTCGTGGAGGGCGGCCATCGGATTGGCGCCGAGTCGCTCGAGGATGGGGTTCACGCGCATGTCGGCGAGCCTAGGAGGGCATCGAGCACGACAGCATCTCCGTGGCGGTTCCCACCCCTTCGGCGTCCACCCGTGCCGGCATGCCGGGGAGGTCGACGGTGAACCAGAGGAGCGTCGGCGGCTGTCCGGGTGCCCGTGCGTCGGACCGGTGACGACCCTCCCGACCGGGCATCCAGCCCCGATCTCGACTGCGGAGCAGGGAGTTGGGGCGTGGTCCACGAACCCAGCGTACGACCCATCCCGGGGGCGGGGAGAATGTGCTTGACAGAGTGATGTCAATGTGACATCATGGTGACATCACCAAGGAACCGCCACAGGACACCCCCACGGAGGCCACCATGTTGCACCCCACGATTGCACGAGATTTCCACCGAGCAGTACACCAGACGATTCCGGCACCGCATCGCTCCACCAAGGAACGCCACACCTCGAGGAGGGCGCGATGAACCTCGATGCCATCACGACCTCCGTCGAGGCGGCCCTCGAGGCGCAGTTGCGCTTCGCGTCCGACCCGGCGGTCGCCGAGGCCGGCCAGGCGCTGGTGACGGCGCTCGGCCCGGCGCTTCGCGAGGCTGGCCTCCAGTTCGCCCGCCAGGCCGCAGAGGAGATCGGGGCCCAGCTCCCCGGCCACGATGTCGAAGTCGTCTTCGACGGAGACGACCCGGCGCTCCGGGTGAGTGGCTCCGAGGGCGCGGTCCCCGAGGTCGATCCCTCCGACCTCGACGCCCGGATCACCCTCCGCCTGCCGAGCAACCTCAAGCAACTCATCGAAGAGGCGGCCGACACCGGTGGTGACTCGGTGAACGCGTACGTCGTGAAGACGCTGTCGGGGTCGGCGAAGAGCGCTCGCAAGTCCGGCAACACCATCAAGGGAAGGTACGACCTGTGAGCCCCATCAGCGAACACTTCGCCCTCGCAGGCGAGCACGCGAATCTCACCATCTCGATTCCGTCGGGGACGGTTCGGATCGCCGAGTCGACCGATGCATCCGTGTCGGTGACGGTCGAAGGCAAGGACCTCGACAAGGTCGAGATCACCGGCGTCGGCGACGACATCTCCATCTCGCTCCGAAGTGAGAAGGAGGGCGGCTTCCGCTTCTTCGGTGGGTCCAATCGCCTCGCCGTGCGGGTGCTTGCGCCAGCCGGATCGCACGCAACGGTGAGCACCGCCGCCGCCGACTTCTTCTCCGAGATCGACCTGGGCTCACTCCGCTTCAAGACGGCCTCGGGCGACGCCAAGCTCGCGAGCGTCCGGGGGGACCTCGATGCGAAGTCGGCGTCGGGAGACATCGACGCGCATGCGGTCATGGGCTCGCTGAAGGCCTCCCTCGCCTCGGGTGACCTCGATGTCCACTCCGTAGACGGGTCCGTCGAGGCGAACACGGCCTCCGGCGCCGTCCACATCTCGCACGTCCACGGCGACGTGACGGCGAAGTCGGCCTCGGGTGAGATCGTCGTCGATCGGTGGACTGGCGGTGCGTTCTCGGCGAAGACCGTGTCGGGTGACATTCGCCTCGGCGCGCCCAAGGGCACCCGTGCCGACATGAATGCCCGATCGCTCTCGGGTGACATCCACATGCCATCGGGCGGTGGATCGGACGTGCCCGAGGAAGAGCGTGTGCTTCGTCGCATCGGCTTCACCTCGGTCTCCGGCGACCTCTTCCTCTCGGTCGTTGACTGAATGAGCGCCGGGGGCGGGCCCTCCTCCCGCCCCCGGTCGCCTTCTGCGTTCCCGCTGGTCCCTGCGATCATTCGCCCGTGGACCGGTTTCGCTTCATCCAGTTCGGCCTCGCAGCGCTCCTCGTTGCGGTGATTGCCCTCTCGGTCGCGTACTGGCCCGAGGGTGACCCCTTGGAGGTCCCCGAGCAAGTCGTCCGCCTCTCCCCGGGCCCCGGGGAGCAGGTCCCACGGCAGGTCCCCCTCCTGATCGACCTCGAGCCGGGCTACGCGGTTCGGATCTTCCTCCCCGGCGACGATGGCTGGGTCGAGGTCGCCCCGCGGGAGATCGACGACGGACTCGCCGTCGACGGGGTCTTCACCTGGACGCCGGGCATCGACCAGACGCTCTGGGAGTGGAATCCGGACCAGCGCGTGCGGATCCTCGTGGAGAGCACCACCGGGTTGCCCACGGTCGACGAGTTCGTCTGGTCCTTCCGGACCTACTGATCGACGAGTGCCGTCCGGGCCCCGCGGGCAAGGCGTTCGGCGGCCTCGGGTCCGTCCGCCAACACGGTGAGGTGGCCCATCTTCCTCCCTGGCCTCGGTTCGGCCTTGCCGTAGACGTGGAGTGCGGTCCCCGGGGTCTCGAGTGCGGCGTCCCACGCAGGCGTACCCCCACTCCACGCATCGCCCAGGAGGTTGGCCATTGCTGCGCCGGGCACGAGGCGCCGTGTCGACCCGAGGGGGAGTCCGCACACCGCGCGCACTGCCTGGGCGAACTGGCTCGTCGCGTGCGCGTCGATGGTGACGTGACCCGAGTTGTGCGGCCGGGGTGCGATCTCGTTCACGAGGAGCGAGCCGTCGGGGCGGAGGAACATCTCAACGCAGAGCAAGCCGACGACGTCGAACCCCTCGAGCACGGTGCGGGCGATCTCCTCGGCCTGCGCAACCGTGCGGGATTCGAGCCCCGCAGGTACGACCGTCACGTCGAGGATGTGGTTGGTGTGGTCGTTGCGGAACGGCTCGTAGAGGGCGATCTCTCCGGCGATGCCACGGGCTCCGATGATGGAGAGCTCGGCGACGAAGTCGACTTCTGCCTCCCACACGGCGCGGCCCCCGCCAAGGTCGGCGTGCGCCTCGCCGAGACCATCGAGGGAGGAGGCTCGTCGCTGCCCCTTGCCGTCGTACCCCCATGCTGCTGTCTTGAGGATGCCGGGGAACCCCACGCGCTCGGCGGCGGCGTGGAGGTCGTTCTCGTCCTCGACGACGGTGAACGGAGCGACAGGGAGGCCGAGTGCGTCGAGCGCCCTCTTCTCCCTGCTGCGTTCTTGGGTGGCGTGGAGGAGCGTGGCTCCCGGGCGGACGGGTGCATGGCGCTCGGCGGCCTCCACCGTCGCGGAGGGGACGTTTTCGAACTCGTAGGTCACCACCGAGACCGACGATGCGAGTCGCTCGACGGCCTCGAGGTCCTCGTAGTCGGCCTCGAAGACGACGTCGGCGACCTGGGCCGCCGGACTGTCGTGCTCGGGCACGAGGACGGCGATCCGGTAGCCCATGGCCCTCCCCGCGAGGCCGAACATGCGGCCGAGCTGGCCTCCACCGAGGATGCCCAGGGTTGCCCCGGGGAGGATCGGGTCGGTCACGTGAGGTCGGGGGCGAGCGCCTTGGCCGCCTGTTCCTCGGCGAACCGTTCGTAGGCGGCCCGCAGGTCGGGGTCGCGGGTACTGAGCATCCGGACGGCGAAGAGGCCCGCGTTCCGGGCTCCGGATTCGCCGATGGCCATCGTTGCGACCGGAACCCCTCCGGGCATCTGGACGATCGAGAGGAGGGAGTCGAGTCCACTGAGTGCCCGGCTCTGCACCGGCACCCCGATCACTGGCAGAGTGGTCCACGATGCCACCATCCCTGGGAGGTGCGCTGCGCCGCCGGCGCCGGCAATGATCACTTCGAGGCCCCGGTCTGCCGCGCCCATGGCGAACTCGCGGAGGCGATCCGGGGTGCGGTGCGCAGAGACGATGGCCCGCTCGTTGGGCACGCCGAAGTCGTCGAGCACCTCGACGGCGTTCTGCATGGTCGGCCAGTCGGAGGCGCTGCCCATGACGACCCCAACGCGGGGGACCGGTGTGTCGCTCATGGGCGCAGGGTACCGGCGCCACACGGCACCGCCACTGCGCGCGCTGTCGATCGAGGAGGTGGTGGCAGTGACGCTCGAGGGAGTGCGTCAGGAACTGGTGCGACTGGTCGAGGCCGGGGACCTCGCGCTCGTCCACTGGTCGTGGATGGTCGAGTTGGCCGACGGAGAGGTGCTCGAAGGAGCAAGTGCAGAGGTGTTGCGCCTGACCGATGACGGGTGGTGGGTGTTCGTCATCGACAACTCCGACGGCGCCGACATGATCCGGTTGGGCTACCCCACTCCCGCCCTGTCGGCGATCTCTCGGAACTGGTCGGCGAGCGTCTCGACCGTCTCGTGGGCGTTGAGCCCGGACGGATTCCCGGTGAGCCACACCTCCGCGCCCCCGATCGTCTCGTCCTGAAGGCCCTTTTTCGCCTTCGGCCTCCCGAACGCGGTGCGATACGCCCCAATTCCGGCGATCGCCACGACCGACGGCCCCCACTGGCCGACGAAGCCCGTGAGGCGCCGACCCCCCTCCACGAACTCGTCCCGAGCGAGTTCGTCGGCGCGAGCGGTCGCCCTCCGGACGACGTTCGTGATGCCGAGCCCGAGGTCGATGAACATCGACCGATCAGCATCGGTCATGCCGGTAGCCGGATCGATCGGACGTGGCGTGATCCCGGCGCGGTGCAGGGCGGGGTAGAAGCGATTGCCTGGGTAGGAGAAGTGCGTCTGTGTCGCCGCGGTCCACAGTCCGGGATTGATACCAACGAAGAGGAGCTTCAGCCCAGGACCGACGAGGTCGGGGACGGTGCGCCCGTACTGTGCCTGCAACTCCTCCTTGGAGAATCCCATTAGCCCTGCGGGTCGTGCGCCCGGATGTCCGCAGCGAGCCGGCGGATGAGCTCGATCGCCCGTGTGCGGTTCTGCCCGGCCGAGTCCTCCGATGCAACGCCGAGGATCCCCTTCAGCATGAGGGTCGCCTCGAGCTCGAACGCTGGCGTCTCGCCGGTGAGATCGGCGTCGTCCGCTGCCGCGTCGAGGACCTCGGGGGAGATGCCCCCGTACGTGTTCAGCACGAGCGTGGCGAACGAGCTGTAGGCGTCGTCCTCTTCCGGGTGGGTCATCGCGACGCCGTGCGCGAAGGCGGCGATCTGTGAGGGGGTCGGGTTCGCATCGGGCATGGCCGGAACCTACCGCGCAGTGCGTCCGCGGGCGAGGAGCCGGTCGAAGCCGAGGAACCCGATTGCGAACGCCGGCGTCACCACGGCGAGGATCCCGGCCCACGTGTCGTTCGCCTCGCCGAGGATCCAGTACAGCGCCACGGATCCACCCGCAACGGCGAGCAGTGCCCAGAGGAGCCAGCGGGAAGAAGGTGTGTGATCGGCCATGCGGGGGACCGTCGGAGAGGAGGTGGTGCCCCGCTGGGAGTCCGGTGGCCGCGTAGCCTCGACGCATGCACCTCATCGACGACCTGTCCCGACGGATCGAGGGCCTGCAGGAGGAGGGGTTGTTCAAGCAGGAACGACTCCTCGACTCGCCCCAGGACGCCGTCATCACACTCGCCGACGGGAGCGAGGTGGTGAACTTCTGTGCGAACAACTACCTCGGTCTCGCGAACCATCCCGACCTGGTCGGCGCGGCCCACCGGGCGCTCGACGAGTACGGCTACGGGATGGCGTCGGTCCGGTTCATCTGTGGGACCCACTCGGTCCACCGGACGCTCGAGCACCGCATCAGCAGGTTCCTGGGCACCGATGACACGATCCTCTACTCGTCGTGTTTCGATGCCAACGGCGGATTGTTCGAGACGATCCTCGGGGAGGACGACGCCGTCATCTCCGACGCCCTCAACCACGCCTCCATCATCGATGGGGTGCGGCTCTCCAAGGCGCGCCGGTACCGCTATGCCAACAATGACATGGCGGACCTCGAAGCACAGTTGCAGGCGGCGACCGACGCCCGCTACCGGCTCATCGCCACCGATGGGGTGTTCTCGATGGACGGGGTGATCGCCGACCTCGCGTCGATCTGCGAGCTCGCCGACCGGTACGACGCCCTCGTGATGGTCGACGACTCCCATGCGGTCGGGTTCATCGGGGAACATGGCGGGGGCACGCCCGAACTCACCGGTACCCGCGACCGGGTGGACATCGTGACGGGCACCCTGGGCAAGGCGCTCGGCGGCGCATCGGGCGGGTACACGGCGGGGCGGGGACCGATCATCGACTGGCTGCGCCAGCGCTCGCGTCCCTATCTGTTCAGCAACAGCCTCGCCCCGGTCATCGTGGGCACGTCGCTGGAGGCACTCGACCTGCTTGATCGGAGCGACGAGTTGCGGACCCGCCTTCGGGACAACTCCGAGCGGTTCCGATCTCGTATGGAGGCAGCCGGCTTCACCCTCGCCGGCGCGGGGCACCCGATCATCCCAGTGATGCTCGGGGACGCTTCGCTCGCCGGCGAGATGGCCGATCGGCTCCTCGCTGAGGGGATCTACGTGATCGGGTTCAGCTTCCCCGTCGTGCCTCGCGGTGAGGCACGGATCCGGACCCAGATGTCGGCGGCGCACACCCCCGGGCACATCGACCGCGCCGTCGACGCATTCGTACGCGTCGGCTCCGAGATGGGGATCGTCTGATGCGAGCCCTCGTCAAGGCCACACCCGAACCCGGACTCTGGGCATCGATCGATGAGGAAGTGCCCCGGCCGGGGGATCACGACGTGCTCATCCGCGTGCTGAAGACGTCCATCTGCGGCACCGACCTCCACATCCGCAGCTGGGACGCCTGGGCCGAGGAAACGGTCCCGGTCCCCATGATCGTCGGACACGAGTTCATGGGGGAGATCGTCCGGCTCGGTGCCGACGTGGATGGCCTCGAGGTCGGCCAGCGCGTCTCCGGGGAGGGCCACGTCACGTGCGGCCACTGCCGCAACTGCAAGGGAGGCAGGCGGAACTTCTGCCACAACCACACGGGCGTCGGGGTGACGAGGCCCGGTGCGTTCGCCGAGTACCTCGTGCTCCCCGCCTCGAACGTGTTCCCGCTGCCGGACCACATCGACGATGACACCGCAGCGATCCTCGACCCTCTTGGCAATGCAACCCATACATCGCTCGCGTTCGACGTGGTGGGGGAGGACGTGCTCATCACCGGCGCGGGCCCGATCGGGATCATGGCGGGGGCGATCGTGCGACATGTCGGCGCGCGCCACGTCGTGATCACCGACGTGAACCCCTACCGGCTGCGCCTCGCCGGGGCCCTCGGCATCCCGCACACCGTGGACGTGACAGCCGAGACGCCGAGTGCGGTGATGGCCTCGCTCGGCATGACCGAGGGGTTCGACGTCGGACTGGAGATGTCTGGCCACGAGACAGCGATCAACCAGTTGCTCGACGTGATGAACCATGGGGGGCGGGTTGCCATCCTGGGCATCCCCAGCAAGGACGTCACGCTCGACCTCAACGACGTGATCTTCAAGGGCCTGACGATGCAAGGCATCTACGGGCGGAGGATCTTCGAGACCTGGTACAAGATGTCGGCGATGCTCCAGAGCGGGCTCGACGTCTCGGGTGTGATCACTCACCGATACGCGGCGGAGGACTACGAAGAGGCATTCGACCTCGTGGCGTCGGGGGAGTGCGGCAAGGTCATCCTCGACTGGGCCTCGTAGACCGGTCGGAGCCGGCCCGTGATGAACACGGCCGACACGACGAGGACCATCCCGGCGACCTGCAGGGGATGGAGCGCTTGGGAGAGGAACGCCCACGCCGTGATGGCGGCGGCGAACGGCTCCAGCGTGAGCACGATCCCCACCTTCTCACTCGGTGCGGTCCGGAGCGCCGTCACCTCGATGAGCATCGGCAGGACCATCCCTGCCGAACCGAGCCAGAGCACGAGCCACCACGACCCCTCTGGGACCCTCTCCACGAGGTCCGCCGGGAGGAAGAGCAGGCCCACGAGGGCGCTCAGCACCACCGCCGAGGTCGTTGCTCCCAGCGCTGTGCGGCGACGCATCAGGTCCTCTGCGATGACGAGGTAGGTCGCGAGCCCTAGTCCGGAGGCAAGCGCGAGCGAGATCCCGAGTGGGTCGAAGGCCTCGACGACCCATGCCTTTCCCAGGAGTCCTGCTCCGGCGAGGCCGACGATGACCGCTCCCCACATCACCACGGGGTAGCGGAGTCCACCGAACACCCGCTTCCAGGCCACGATCAGGGCCGGGCCGAGGAACTGGAGTCCGGCCGCCGGCCCGACGCCGATGCGGGGGATGGCGACGTAGATCGCGAGGTTGACCGCGACCATGAGCAGGCCGATGATGGCCACTCGGGGCCAGTCGCGTCCCATCGGCTCCCTGCGGACGAGCACGATCGGGAGCGCGAGCATGCCGGCCACCACCATGCGGACGCCGATGACCTCGAGTGGGTCCAGGAAGTCGAAGACGGCTCCGGCGACGGTCAGCGACGCGCCGAACAGGACCGAAGAGAGTGCCGCCCAGAGGAGGCCGACGAGTTGGGCTCGGCTCACCCGAACGCAGCGTGACCGGTGATCGCCTGCCCTAGGATCAGCTGGTGGATCTCGTTCGTACCCTCGTACGTGTACACGCTCTCGAGGTTGAGCATGTGGCGGATCGGCACGTACTCGAGCGTGATGCCGTTGCCGCCCATGAGCGAACGGGCCTCCCGGGCGACCCACATCGCCTCTCGCACGTTGTCCATCTTCCCGAATGAGACCTGCGCGGGTGCGAGGCGGCCCTCGTCCTTGAGTCGTCCCAGGTGGAGGGCCAACAGGGCGCCCTTGTTCACCTTCACGAGCATCTCGACGAGGCGCTGCTGGGTGAGTTGGAACCGGGCGATCGGACCACCGAAGGCCTCCCGCTCCTGGGCGTACCGAAGGGCAGCCTCGTAGCAGGCGCGTGCCGCCCCGATCGCCCCGAAGGCGATCCCGAATCGGGCCTCGGAGAGACACGAGAGCGGACCGCGCATGGAGGCGACGCCCGGGAGTACTGCGTCGGCGGGGAGTCGGACGTCGTCGAGGGCCAGCTCCGCGGTGTGCGAGGCACGCAGCGACATCTTGTGGGTGATCTTGTTCGCCTGGAAGCCGGGGGTGTCCGTGGGGACGATGAAGCCCCGGATGGTCCCGTCGTCGGCCCTCGCCCAGACGACTGCCACGTCGGCGATCGTGCCGTTCGTGATCCACATCTTGGCGCCGTTGAGCACCCAGTCGCCCCCGGGCTGCTGCTTGGCGGTGGTGCGCATGTTGGCTGCGTCGGATCCCGAGTCCGGCTCGGTCAGCCCGAAGCATCCGACGAGATCGCCCGCCGCCATGCCGGGGAGCCATTGCTGCTTCTGCTCCTCGGAGCCGTACTTCCAGATCGGGAACATCGCCAACGACCCCTGGACGCTCATGTACGAGCGAACGCCGGAGTCCCCTGCTTCGAGTTCCATGGCCGCGAGCCCGTACTCGACCGCCGAGGTGCCGGCGCAGCCGTAGCCGTCGAGGTGCATCCCGAGGAGGCCGAGGTCGCCCATCTGCTTCCCGAGTTCCCTCGGGAGCGTCGCCGACTCGAACCACTCGCCCACATGGGGGATGATCTCGTTTGCCACCCATCCCCGCACGGTGTCCCGGATGAGTCGTTCCTGGTCGTCGAGGAGCGAGTTGATCGCGAGGAAGTCGTACGGGTCGATAGGCAGGCGGTGGGCGTCGGCGCGGGACATGGGGGCCATCCTACGGAGCGTTGGGCTGCCAGCGGTGAGCCTTCAGCCCCCCGGACACCGAAGGGTCCCGGGGCGTTCGACCGGGTGCGTCGGCAGCCCTTTGAGCGGTATCGGACTCTGGCCCAGTCGCGCGCCCAGACCCTTCGCATCGTGAACGGGCGACCGCACGAAGCGCATGTCTTGGTGGGGCCATGGAGTGGGTACGTGGCCGTCCCCTCCCCTGGCCGACTCCGCACCCTGCGGCGATGCCCCCCTCGGTCCTCATCATCGGCGCCGGCATGTCTGGTCTCGCGGCCGCCAGACGTCTCCGCACTGGGGGTTTCCCCGTGACCCTCGTCGACAAGAGCCGTGTGGTCGGGGGGCGCATGGCCACGAGGCGTTTCGGCGGTGGCGCGGGCGACCAGGGCGCCCAGCACATCAGCGTGCGGACCGACGCGTTCGCGGTGGAGATGGAACGTCTCGTCGACGACGGAGTTGCCACTGAGTGGCTCCGTTCGCCGAGCATCACCCGTCCCGAGCGAGGGGTCGAGCCGCGGTATGCGGGGGTGGGAGGGATGCGTCGCATCCCCGAGCGGCTCGCCGAGGGCCTCGATGTGATCACCGGGACCCGGATCGGCAGACTCGCTTTCGATGGCGCACACGTCACCGCCGTCGATGTCGACGGACGCGCCGTGGCGACCGCCGGGTCCGTCATCGTCACCCCGCCGCTTCCCCAGGCCCTCGACCTGCTCGAGGTGAGTGGACTGGACCGCCCGGTGGACCTCGATGGGGTCGCCTACCACGCGTCCCTCACCGTCCTCGCGACCCTGGACGCACCCTCGGCCATCCCCGGAGGACACGTCGCCCCACCTGGGTCGATCGTGGGCTGGATCGCCGACAACGAACACAAGGGAGTGTCGGAGGTGCCCTCCATCACGGTGCAGTCCACCGCCGCGTTCGCAGCCCGGCACATCGAGGGCGATCGTGACGCTTGGGCCGCCTTGCTGCTCGAGGCGGCACGCCCCCACCACTCGGGAACCCCCATCGCCACCCATGCCCACGCCTGGCGGTACGCCGAGCCCACGTCCACGTTCGACGAAGGAGCACGTCGCGTCGACGCCCCGGCACCGCTCGTGCTCGCCGGGGAGGTGTCCGCCGGAGCGCGCGTCGAAGGGGCGTGGACGTCGGGAGTCGCCGCCGCCGATCTCATCTCGGGCAGTGGGTAGGCCCTCACCGCTCCCTACTCTTCCTCGGTGACCGCACCCTCCTTCCGCAATGTCGCGCTCGTCGCGCACGTCGACCATGGCAAGACGACCCTCGTCGACGCACTCCTCGGAGCCTCTGGCGTGTTCGCCGACCACGAGCTGCGCGTCGATCGGGTCATGGACTCGAGCGACCAGGAGCGAGAGCGGGGGATCACGATCCTCGCCAAGGCCGCGTCAATCGAGTGGAAGGGCACGAGGATCAACCTCGTCGACACCCCTGGCCATGCCGACTTCGGGGGTGAGGTCGAGCGGGCCCTTGCCCTCGTGGATGGCGTCCTGCTGCTCGTCGACGCCGCTGAGGGGCCGATGCCCCAGACTCGGTACGTCCTCGGCAAGGCGCTCGCCCGGGGCCTTCCCTCGGTCGTCGTGATCAACAAGGCTGACCGGCCCGATGCCCGGCTCGACGCGGTCGCCGACGAGATCTTCGAACTGTTCTTCGACCTCGAAGCTGAGGACCACCACATCGACTTCCCGATCATCTCGGCCGTGGCCCGGGAGGGCCGTGCCGTGGTGGGGGTCGGAGTCCCCCCCGAGGACGCCGACCTCACTGCGCTGCTGGATGCGATCGTGGAGACGATCCCCGCACCGGCGGGCGACTCGACCCAGCCGCTCCAAGCGATCGTCACGAACCTCGATGCCTCCGACTACCTGGGGCGCCTCGCCATCGGGCGTGTCGTCCGAGGGACCCTGCGCAAGGCCGACCAACTCGTGCTCTGCCACTCCAGCGACGAGGAACCTCCAATCCGCAGGCGTGCCTCGGCACTGCTGGGGTTCTCGGGCCTTTCCCGGATCGACGTCGAGGAACGGACCGCAGGCGACCTCTTCGTCCTCGCAGGGTTCCCCGAGGTGGAGATCGGCGACACGATCGCCGATCCCGCCAACCCGGTGCCGCTGGAACGCATCACGGTGGACGAGCCGGTGCTCCGTATGACGATCGGCGTGAACACCTCACCGTTGGCTGGGACCGAGGGGCACCTGCTCACGTCGCGCCAGATCAAGGACCGACTCGAGCGAGAGGTGCTCGGGAACGTGAGCATCCGACTCGGTCCCACCGCGTCGCCGGATGAGATCGAGGTCGCCGGTCGAGGCGAGCTCCAGCTCGCCGTGCTCATCGAGTCGATGCGCCGCGAGGGCTTCGAGCTCCAGGTGTCACGGCCCGAGGCGATCCTCAAGGAGGTCGATGGAGCCCCGCACGAACCCGTCGAGCGGGCCGTCGTCGACGTGCCCGACGAGTTCGTCGGAACGGTGACCCAGGCAGCCGCGGCCCGAAAGGGCCGTATCCAGGACATGCGTCCCGGCGAGCGGGGGCGAACCCTCCTCACCCTCACGGCGCCCGCCCGAGGGCTCATCGGCTTCCGATCGGAGCTGCTCACCGGCACCCGCGGCACGGCGATCGTGCACCAGCACCACGACGGATGGATGCCCTGGGCGGGCCCGATCGGTGGTCGGATCGGAGGGGCGATCACCTCGGATCGTGCAGGCAAGGTGACGGCCCATGCCCTCGACAACCTCCAGAAGCGTGGCGAGTTGTTCGTGGCCCCGGGCGACGTCGTGTACGAGGGGATGGTCATTGGTGAGAACTCACGACCCGACGAGATGGTTGCCAACCCGACGAAGGGCAAGCAGCTCTCGGCGATGCGGACGGCAGGAACCGACGACCCCATCAAGCTGCGGCCTCCCCGGATCCACAGCCTGGAGACGGCGATCGAGTGGATCGATGACGATGAACTCGCCGAGGTCACGCCGACCGCGGTCCGGGTCCGCAAGCGCCATCTCACCGAGAGCGGGCGGAGGCTGGCCAAGAAGAGTGGGAAGTGAACGAGTGAACCGATCGGTTCACTCGTCCCCTCGCCAGCGCGTCCCGAGTTCGGCGCTCTCACGCGTACCCTCCCCCCCATGGATCCCGTCCGACTCACTGCTTGGAGCCACGGCGCCGGTTGAGCGTGCAAGCTCAGCTCCGCTGAGCTGGCCCAGGTCCTGGCGCCGCTCGCCAACGCACCGGTCACCCGCCACCCCGATCTGCTCGTCGGGCTCGACACCCCCGACGATGCCGGGGTGTTCCGCGCGCCCTCCGGCGATCTCCTCATCCAGACGGTGGACTTCTTCACACCCGTGGTCGACGACCCGTTCGACTGGGGGCGGATCACCGCGGCGAACGCCCTTTCGGACGTCTATGCGATGGGTGGGAGCCCCCTCACCGCGCTGCAACTGGTCGGCTGGCCGCGCGACGACCTCCCCTTCGACCTGCTCGCGCAGGTGATCGCGGGAGGTGCCGAGGTGATGGGGGCCGCCGGCTGCACCATCGTGGGCGGACACTCCATCGACGATCGGGAGCCGAAGTACGGGTTCGCCGTCACGGGCATCGCCCCAGAAGGGCGTTTCGTGACATCGGCGGGTGCCCGGGTCGACGACCTCCTGGTGCTCACCAAGCCACTCGGCACCGGCATCGCCGCGACTGCCATCAAACGTGGAGTCGCCCCGGACGGCCTCATCGACATGGCCATCCAGACGATGGCATCGCTCAACCGGGTGGGCGCTGAGGCGATGGTCGCCGCCGGAGCCCACGCTGCCACCGATGTGACCGGGTTCGGCCTCCTCGGCCACCTCGGCGAGATGGCCGTGGCGTCGGGAGTGGGTGCAGCGATCGAGTTCTCCGCCGTGCCGGTGCTCCCGGGCGTCCAACTCCTCGCGGAGGATGACGTCTGGCCGGGCGGGAGCGAACGGAACCTCGAGGCTGCGGTGGCCTCGACCGACTTCGGTTCACTGCCCCTCTCGGCGCGTCGAGTGCTCGCCGATGCCCAGACGAGTGGTGGGCTCCTCGTTGCAGTGGAGCCCGGTTCCGAGGGGCCCCTCCTCGAAGTGGGTGGCGTGGTGATCGGTCGGATCACGGCAGGGCCGGGGATCTCCGTGCGATGAGTGAGTCCTCCCTTTCCGCCGTTGCTGCGGGCCTCGACGGTGCCGAGCTGGAGGGCCACGTCCTCCTCTGCCAGAACTGCGCCGAGGACCCCGCAGAGGGAGCGGCTGCATGGGCGCGGCTCAAGGAGCGGTCCCGTTCGGCGGGACCGCCGCGGCCTGGCCGACCCACCTCGGTGCTGAGGACGAAGGTCGAGTGCTTCGGGGTGTGCACCCGGGGTCCGACGGCGCTCGTCCTTCCGGGTGAGACCTGGTACTCGGGGGTGACGGCCGACGTCGTCGACCGGATCATCGACGAGCACATCACCGAGGGGCGACCCGTTGAGTCCCACGTATTCGCCCGCACCCAGGTCCAGGAGCCATGACCGATCGCCCTCGATTGGTCATCGTGGGAGCCGGGTTCGCCGGCCTCAACGCCGCCAAGGCGCTCAACGGGGCGAACGTCGACATCACGATCATCGATCGCCGCAACTTCCACCTCTTCCAGCCGCTGCTCTATCAAGTGGCTGCCGCAGCGCTGAACCCGTCGGACATCGCCTACCCGATCCGTTCGGTGTTCCGGGGACAGGAGAACGTGCGCGCCGTGGTCATGGCGGAGGTCGTGGGTATCGAGGTCGAGCGTTCAACGGTGACGTTCGACGACGGCGCATCCGTGGGCTTCGACTATCTGCTCGTCGCAACGGGCGCCACCCACTCCTACTTCGGCCATGACGAGTGGGCGGCCGACGCGCCAGGGCTCAAGACCATCGAGGATGCACTCGACATCCGCGGCCGGATCCTCCGGGCCTTCGAGGAGGCCGAGCGGGCCCCCGACACGGTGGAGGAGGCGCTCACGTTCGTGGTGGTGGGTGCGGGGCCGACCGGCGTCGAGATGGCTGGGGCGGTCGCCGAGATCGCGGTGCATGCCCTCGGGACCGACTTCCGCACCATCGACCCCGCCTCGGCTCGGGTGGTGCTCGTGGAAGGATCACCCCACGTCCTCCCCGTCTACCCGGAATCCCTCTCCGATCGGGCGAGACAGCAGCTCGAGGACCTCGGTGTGGAGGTGCGGACCGACTCGCTCGTGACGGTGATCGACCATGGGGGCGTGACGCTCGCCTCGGGGGAGCGCATCCGGGCGCGGACGGTGGTGTGGGCCGCCGGGGTCCAGGCGTCGCCGCTCGGCGCACTCCTCCCCGGGGAGCGCGATCGGGCGGGGCGGGTCGTCGTTGCCCCGGATCTCAGCATCCCGGACGCGCCGAACGTGTTCGTCGCCGGCGACCTCGCAGCAGTCTTCTCGAACGGGGAGGCCGTCCCCGGGGTGGCGCCCGCGGCGATGCAGCAGGGCAGGCACGTCGCCCGACAGGTCCTCGCAGACCTCGCGGGAACCGGTCGCACACCGTTCCGGTACAAGGACAAGGGGTCCCTTGCGACCATCGGCCGGGCCCGGGCGGTGGCCGACCTCGGCAGGGTTCGGTTCGGGGGGATCGTGGCGTGGGTGGCGTGGCTTGCGATCCACATCGTCTACCTGATCGGGTTCCGCAATCGCGTCTTCGTGGTCTTCCAGTGGGCGTGGCACTACGCGACGTTCCGGCGAGGCGCCCGCATCATCACCGACGCGGTGCGCCGCAGTCGGCGTTGACCGCCGCGGCTGCGAGAATCAGGGCATGCGCCGACTACTGAAGCGCCTTGCCCTCCTCTGGGCGGCCTGGCGGCTCCTCGGGCCCGAGCCCCAACCGAGTTTCCCCTCCCAGCAGGAACACCCCAATCCCCTCCCTGGGCGGACGGTCTTCGTCGGGGACCGGGAGTTGTTCGTGCGGGAGGCCGGGCCGGCCGAGGCCCCACCGATCCTGTTGCTCCACGGGTGGGGCGATCACAGCCTCGTGGTGTGGCATGCCGTCATCCCGCTCCTCGCGGAGGGATACCGGGTGATCGCCCTCGACAATCGGAACACCGGAAAGAGCGACCTCGTGCGTGGCGGGTACGAGATCGCCGGGTGTGCAGACGACGCTGCAGGCGTGCTCGAGGCCCTTGGTATCGACCGGGCGACGGTCGCCGGGTACTCCATGGGCGGGATGATCGCCCAAGAACTCGCCCGTCGACGCCCCGAGCGGGTTGCCGGACTCGTCCTGGGCGGGACCGCCTCGACGCCCATCGGGACCATGGGACTCCCCGGTTTCGCCGTACGGGCTGGCATCGTGGCCCTCCGTGCCCTTGGGCGCATCAGCAAGGTCGAGCACACCTGGCTCCGGACCCGGATCCTCCGTGACAGCGGCGCCGCCGCCCCCGAGCACCTCCTCTGGTTCTGGACGCAGCACCTCAACCGGGACACCACCCTCTACTGGGAGGCCGGGTTCGCGATCACGCGCTTCGACTCCGCCGAGTGGGTCGGTGGACTCGACATGCCGACCACCGTCGTCATCAACACGGCCGATCAGCTCCTCGACCCGGCCGCCCAGTACCAACTCATCGGTCGCCTCCCCCGCGTGCACGAGGTCGTGGAGGTGCTCTACGCCCGCCACGAGGGGCCGCTCACGCATCCCAAGGAGTACGCAGGGGCGATCGCACGCCTCGCCGAGGCGGTGTCGTGACCGCGATCGAGGTCGACGGCCTCGTGAAGCACTACGGCGGCTTCACCGCCGTGGACGGGCTCTCGCTCGCGATCGAGCCCGGAGAGACCTACGCCCTGCTCGGCCCGAACGGGGCAGGGAAGACCACGACGATCGAGATCCTCGAGGGCCTGCGCGATCGCACGGACGGCAGCGTCCGGGTGCTCGGGCTCGACCCGGGCACCCAGAAGGCGAAACTCCACACCCGGGTCGGCGTCATGCTCCAAGAGGGCGGCATGTATCCCGGCGCCCGGGTGCGCGAGCTCATGGAGTTGTTCGCATCCCTCTACCCGGATCCCCGCAACGTCGACGAGCTCCTCGACCTGGTCGGTCTCACCGGCCACCAGCGGTCGATCGAGCGGAAGCTCTCCGGCGGGCAGAAGCAGCGCCTCTCGCTCGCCATTGCCCTTGTCGGCCGCCCCGAGCTCGTCTTCCTCGACGAGCCGACCGCCGGGATGGACCCCGTTGCGCGTCGCGCGACCTGGGAGGTGATCGAGGCCCTGCAGGAGGAGGGCGTGACGATGGTGCTCACCACCCACTACATGGAGGAGGCCGAGCGCCTCGCCGACCGTGTCGGCATCGTCAATCGGGGAAGGCTCCTCGCCGAGGGCACGCCCGATGAGCTCACCGCCGGGGGAGGGGAGATCCGCCTTCGTTCGTCCGACCCGATAGACCCGGCCGCCCTGGGTCTGGCCATAGGGCGTCCCGTGCGGAACCTCGGCCACGGATCCGTGCTCATCGAGGCCAGGGCCACCCCGGCCCTCGTCGCGGAGGTCTCTGCCTGGTGCGCGAGCCGGGGGATCCTCGTCGCGGAGTTGCGGGTCGGGGCCGCCGGCCTCGAGCAGGTGTTCCTCGAGATCGCTGCCGAGGACGGCCCATGAGGAGCCTCCTCGCGCTCGCCAAGACCGACCTGGTCATCACGCTGCGCCGCGGTGAGTCGGTGCTGCTCACGTTCCTCATCCCGCTCGGGCTGCTCTTCTTCGTTGGGTGGACCGGCATCCTCGGCATCGAGGTGGACCAACTCGTTCCCGGCCTCTTCGCCCTCTCGCTCATCTCGTCGGCCTTCGTGGGACTCGCCGTGGCGACTGGCTTCGAGCGCAAGTACCTCGTCCTCAAGCGGCTCGGCGCAACCCCCATCCGTCCGCTGACGCTCGTCATGGGCAAGGCGCTCTCCGTCGCGGTCGTGGAACTCCTCCAACTGGCCCTCCTGTGGGTGGTGGCAGCGACCGTGTTCGACTGGTCCCCGGAGGTCCGCTGGCTGGGCCTCCTCGCCGGGGTCGTGCTCGGAACCGTCGGGCCTGCCGGACTGGCGTTCTTCATGGCGGGTCGCCTCCGTGCCGAGGCGACGCTCGCACTGGCGAACGGCCTCTACTTCGTGTTCCTCGGCATCGGCGACGTCTTCGTCCCGGCCTCCTACCTCTCCGATGCCGTCGTCGCCATCTCCGGGCTCCTCCCGGCGGCGCCCCTCGCCGAGGTGTTCCGCTGGTCGACAGGGGCCGGCGACGTCACCTCGGGGGCGTGGATCGTGCTGGTGGCATGGGCCGTGGTCGCCCCCCTCGCCGCCGCGAAGTGGTTCCGGTGGGAGGAATGAGCCGTTCCCGTAGCTGGGGCCTGACCGCCGTATTCGGGGCCGCAGCGTTGTGGCAGTTCGTGTCGTGGGGCGGTCGGATCTCGTTGCTCACGGAGGCCGAGATGTTCGACTTGTGGAGTTGGACCCGGATCGGGGGGTCGCTCCTGTTCGGCGTGCTCCTGCTGCTGGCGGCCATCGGCGGCCGACGCACCGGGTTCGCCAAAGGCGTGGCCCTCGGCTTCTGGGTCTTCGCCCTCGCCACCTGGGGCCGGTCGCTCGCCAACGTGTGGACCGATGCGTCGAACACCCTCGCCTTCAACCTCGTGCACACCGCCCTCGCCCTGGTGACCTGGTCCTTGGGAGGGTGGACCGTGGTGGCGAGCCGCGTCAGGGGCTGATCGCTGACAACTGACGTCTGAAGGCGCTCGCCGCTACGCCGAGAGCAGCACGTCCGCCACCATCGCGCCGCTGAGGGCGGCGAGGTGGATGTTGGAGTAGTGGAAGACCTTCATCGCCCGCGACGGATCCTTGAGGAGCCGGAGCGACTCCCAGAGGAACCAGATGCTCGATGCCGCCGCCACGGAGAGGTACACCCATGAGAGGTTGCCCGCGAGGCCCAGGAACACGGCGATGAGGAAGAGGATCGCGGCGTATCGGATGATCGAGCGGATGGTGCGCTCCTCCCCGTACACCACCGGGAGCATGGGGACCCCTGCGGCGGCGTAGTCCTCCTTGTACTTCATGGAGAGCGCCCAGAAGTGGGGAGGCGTCCAGAAGAACACGATGGCGAAGAACAACCAGGCCTCGAGCGAAAGCGTGCCCGTCACGACCGCCCACCCCACGAGCACCGGTGCGGCGCCCGCTGCGCCACCGATGACGATGTTCTGGGGCGTCGACCGCTTCAACCAGATGCTGTAGACGAACACGTAGAAGAACAGGGCGCTCGTCGACAGCGTGGCTGAGAGGAGGTTGGTGGTCGCCCAAAGCCAGACGAAACCGATTGCCCCGAGGATCACGCCGAACCGCAGGGCGTGCTCGGGCGGCACCACCTTGCGGGCGAGGGGGCGGAGGGCGGTGCGACGCATGATCGGGTCGATGTCCCTGTCGACGAACGAGTTGATCGCGTTCGCGCCCGCGGCCGAGAACGATCCGCCGAAGAGCGTGGCGAGCACGAGCCAGGTGGACGGCCATGAGCCCTCTGCGAGCACCATGGCGGGGATCGTCGTGATGAGTAGGAGCTCGATGATGCGAGGTTTCGTGAGCGCGATGTACGTCTTGATCGTTTTGGCGATCCCGTCTGGTCGCGCCATCGGATCGGTGATCACGGGTACCTGCTGCATGGCTGCGGGAGCGTAGTCGGGTCCCGGAAGTGCCCGCTGACCGGCGCCTGCGCCATCGGTACGCCGATCCGCCGAGCGTCGACGCGTGCCTATGATGCCGCTCGCCCACCGACACCCGTGCTTGTCGTCGCACGGGGGCACGCAGGAGGAATTCGAACCGTGAACCGCAACAGAGGCGTCCGCAGACTGCTGCCCCTCGCGGCCATGGCGCTCATGCTGAGCGCATGCTCCCTCACCAATCCCGATGGCGTCCTCGATTCGCTCTCCCCCGAGGGCCCGATCGCTGAGGACCTGGCCGGGCTCTACTGGATGGTCTTCTGGATCGCCGCGGTGATCTTCGTGCTCGTCCAGGGTGGCCTCGTCTACACGCTCATTCGGTATCGCTCCCGGAAGGACGACACCCAGGAGCCCAAGCAGGTCCACGGGAATCCCCGGCTTGAGGTCGTCTGGACGGTCATCCCCGTGATCATCCTCGCCGCCGTGTCGGTGCCGACCGTCCAGCGGGTGTTCAAGTACACCGAGTGCGCCCCCGATGCCTACCAGGTGAACGTGATCGGACACCAGTGGTGGTTCGAGTACTACTACCCCGAAGCGGACGTGTGGACCGCCAACGAGCTCGTCATCCCGACGAACCAAGAGGTGTGCCTCACCATGGAGTCCGAGGACGTCCTCCACAACTTCTGGATCCCCAAGCTCAACGGCAAGCGCTACCTCGTCCCGGGACAGGAGACCACCCTCCTCATGCTCGCCGACGAGGAAGGCGAGTACTTCGGGCACTGCGCGGAGTTCTGCGGCCTCTCCCACGCTCGCATGCGGATGCGGGTCATCGCGCTCTCCCCGGCCGGTTTCGACCAGTGGTTGGTCGACCAGGCCGAGCCAGCGGTGATGCCCGTGGACGACTCGATCGAGGCGGAGGGCCTCGACAACTTCAACGCACTCGCATGTGCGGGATGCCACCTCATCCGTGGCGTGAACGACGACGTCGCCTCCAATGAGACCCTGATCGGCCCCGAACTCACCCACTTCAACAGCCGTGGCTCGTTCGCGGGGTCCACCCTCGAGCACGAGGACCCCGATGCGCTGGCCATGTGGCTGGCGGATCCGCCGACCTGGAAGCCGGGTTCGTTCATGCCCAACCTCAACCTCGCCCCTGAACAGATCGAATCGCTCGAGGCCTACTTGAGGAGCCTGGACTGATGGCCACCACGCTCGACCGCCCGTCCGCCCGCCGAACCCTTTTCAAGCGCCCGACCGCCACGGAGGGCTTCTGGGGCTGGATCACGACCACCGATCACAAGAAGATCGGGATCATGTACGGCTACACGGCGTTCTTCGGCTTCCTCTTCGGTGGCGTCGAGGCGCTCCTCATCCGCCTCCAGCTCGCACAGCCGAACAACGACTTCCTCTCTGCCGCCGAGTACAACTCGATGATGACGATGCACGGCGTCGTCATGGTCTTCTTGTTCGTGATGCCCATGGCGGCGGCGTTCTTCAACTACCTCCTCCCACTCATGGTGGGGGCGCGGGACGTCGCATTCCCCCGTATGAACGCCCTGTCGTACTGGATCTTCCTCTTCGGCGCCCTGTTCGCTGCCTCGTCGTTCCTCTTCGCCACCTCCGGCGCACCGGTGGGCGGCAACCTGCCCGGCGGGGCCGAGTTCTCCTCGCGGCTCGGGTCGGGCCCGGCAGGTGGGTGGTTCGGGTACGCACCGAACTCGCTCACCAACTATTCCACCGGGTCGGCGATGGACTACTACACGGTCGGGCTCCAGGTGCTCGGCCTCGCGTCGCTCATCTCCTCGATCAACTTCATCGTCACGATCCTCAACATGAGGGCGAAAGGGATGAAGCTGCTCCGGATGCCGGTCTTCGTCTGGATGACGTTCGTCACGGCCTTCCTGCTGCTGTTCTCTCTCCCGATCATCACCGTCGCCGTGTTCATGCTCATCTTCGACCGGCAGTTCGGGACGGTGTTCTACGACGCCGCCTCGGGCGGTGACCCGGTCCTCTGGCAGCACCTCTTCTGGCTGTTCGGCCACCCCGAGGTGTACATCATCGTGCTCCCGGCGATGGGCCTCGTGTCGGAGGTGCTCCCCACCTTCAGCCGCAAGCCCCTCTTCGGCTACGCGGCGGTGGTGTTCGCCGGTGCGGCGATCGGCTTCCTCGGGTTCGGCGTATGGGCCCACCACATGTATGCCTCCGGTATCACTCCGGTCGCGCAGGCGGCATTCGGCTTGGCGACCATGACCATCGCGGTGCCGACCGGCATCAAGATCTTCAACTGGATCGGCACGATGTGGGGTGGGAAGATCCGCTTCACGACACCCATGCTGTATGCGATCGGATTCGTGTCGCTGTTCGTGATCGGTGGCCTCTCGGGTGTCACCCACTCGATCGTCCCGTCGAACTGGCAGCAGACCGACACGTACTACATCGTGGCCCACTTCCACTACGTGCTCTTCGGCGGCGCGGTGATGGGGCTGTTCAGCGGGCTCTACTACTACTTCCCGCTGTTCACCGGCCGGCTCATGAGCGAGAAGGTCGGGAAGATCCAGTTCTGGATGATGTTCATCGGAATGAACATGACCTTCGCCCCGATGCACTGGCTCGGCCTCCAGGGCATGCCCCGGCGCACCTGGGTGTGGTTCGAGGAGATGGGAAGCACCGTCGGCTTCTGGAACCTCTTCTCCACCGTGGGAGCGTTCGTCATCGCCTCGAGCGTGGCCCTGTTCGCGATCAACTTCTTGGTCTCGAAGCGTCGTGGCCAGGTCGTAGACATCGACCCGTGGGATGCACGGACCATCGAGTGGTCGCTCCCCCTCCCGGTCCCCGAGTACAACTTCGCCGAAGACCCGACGGTCGAGTCGCTCGACGACTTCTGGCACAAGAAGTACTCCGAGGACGCTGAAGGCCGCGCCGTTCCCCGGTCGGACCTCGAGGAGTACCTCGCCACGCTCGTTGAAGAGGGTCGGAACCCGAAGGAGGAGATCCACCTCCCCGCGCCGTCCTACTTCCCCTTCCTCGTGGGTTTCGGCATGCTCTTCCTGGCCTACGGCATCGCCTATGCCGGCGACGGGACTGGCATCCCGCTCCTCGCATTGGGCGGCCTCATCGTCGTCGGCGCCTTCGTGGGATGGTCGGTGGAACCCCTCGAAGAGTCCCACGATGAACACGGCGGGGCAAAGGGAGAAGAGGTGACCGCATGAGCGTCGGCCACGACGTGCACGAGAGCACGGGCATCGAGAACCGGAAGCTCGGGATGTGGGCGTTCCTCAGTTCGGAGTTCCTCTTCTTCGGCGCCCTCATCTCCAACTATCTGCTCTTCAAGGGCCGGTTCCCGATCGAGGACCCCCTTCACCCGATCAACTTCTACGACATCCCGTTCACCTCGATCTCGTCGTTCATCCTGCTCATGTCCTCGCTCACCATGGTGCTCGCCCACCATGCCCTCAGTGAGAAGGACCAGCGTGCCGCCCGCACCTGGCTCCTGGCAACGGCCGCCCTGGGACTCACCTTCCTCGCCGGCCAGTTCTACGAGTTCTCCGAGTTCGTGATCAAGGGAGCCGGCCTCGGCGTCGTCCCGGTGTGGTCGTCGTTCTTCGTGCTCACGGGCTTCCACGGCGCCCACGTGGCGATCGGGGTGCTCATGCTCCTCATCCTCTTCGTGGTCTCCCTGCGGAACGACGGCCTCAGCGAGGCGCAGGGGATGAACCTCGAACTCGTCGGCCTCTACTGGCACTTCGTCGACATCATCTGGATCGTGATCTTCACGATCATCTACCTGATCCCATAGGTTCCCATGGCAGCTGCGCACCCCACCACCAAGCAATACATCCAGATCGCACTCATCCTCGCCGCCCTCACCGGCGTGGAGATCGCGTTGTTCTACATCGAGGAAGGGGTGGACGCCGTCACCACGTCGGTCACGGCGCCGATGCTCCTGATCCTCGCAGCCATCAAGTTCGTGATGGTCGTTGGCTGGTTCATGCATGTCCGATACGAGAAGCCGCTCGTGAGTCGCTTCTTCGCCATCGGGTTCGTGATCGCGATCGCCCTCTATGCGGTCGTGCTCTCCGACATGGGCCGCGCCATCCTCGGAGGCTGACATGCAACTCGATCCCGCCATGCGGGAGGTGCTCGCCTGGCATCCACATGTGGATGTCTGGGCCACCGTCCTCCTCCTCGGGGGTGGGTTCCTCTACGCGATCCGCCGCATCGGCCCTCACAGGGTCGAGCCCGGCGAGGAGGTCGTGACCCGACGCCAGCTCTGGCAGTGGTACGTCGGGGTCGTGGCGCTCTGGCTCGTCTCGGATTGGCCGTTCCACGACCTCGCCGAGGAGTCGATGTTCGCCGCCCATATGGTGGAACACCTCGTCATTGCCTTCGTGACCGCCCCGCTCCTCCTACTCGGGACACCTCGTTGGCTCGCCCGCATGCTCGTGGTCGAGACCGGTGTCCTGCCGTTCGTCCGCTGGATCTCGAAGCCGGTTCCTGCCTTCTTCGCCTTCAACTTCGTGTTCATCGGCCTCCACTGGCCGGTGATCGTCGAGGGCATGGTCACCAACTCGATCGCGCATTTCGCCGTACACCTGGCCATGTTCCTCACGGGCCTCGCGATGTGGATGCCGATCCTGTCGCCCTTACCGGAGGTGCGCCGGATCAACCGGCCGATGCAGATGCTGTACCTCATGGCGCATTCGATCATCCCGATCGTCCCGGCCTCGTTCCTCACCTTCGGCCAGTCGGTGATCTACCCCATCTACGACACGTTCCCCCGACTCTTCGAGTGGACGGCGATCGAGGACCAGACCATTGCCGGCGTCATCATGAAGCTCGCCGGCGGATTCACGCTGTGGGGGGTCATCGCCGCCATCTGGTTCAAGTGGACCGACGAGCAGGCCGAGTGGGACGCCATCGAGCGTCGCCTGCGTGCCGACGACGAGGTGCACCCGTCGGCGTGAGCCGGCCGGTGGCCTGACCGTGTTCGTCCTCCTCCACCAGGGTGGTTGGGACGAAGTCCTGTACTTCGCCGTCCCGGCCATCCTCGGTTTCTTCGGATTGCGGTACGCAGAGAAGCAGGCGAAGGAGAAGGCAGCGGCCCTGCAGGATCCATCCGGGGAGCAGGCGCCCGAAGTCGTAGACGCAGGGGATGAGGAGGACTGAACCCCATGGCTATGATGCTGCCCCGATGAGCGAGCACCTGTCAGCAGCCGCGTCTGCCCTCGGCAACGCCCCCGAAGCACTCGTCCTCCGCTCCGCGAGCGCCCGTGCCCAGGCGACGGGCGCCAGCGTCGACGACATCCTGTCGGCGTGGGCGGGCGGCGGCCCTGTGCCCTCTGGCGGCGGTTCAGCTCCGGCGGCCGCTGCGCCTGTGGCCGCCCCCGCTGAATCGGCCACGGCCCCCGCCGCCGCCGCCCCGGCTCCCACAGTCGCCGCCCGGGCGACCGCCGTCATCCCCGAACCTGTGGAGATCGAGATCCCCGAGGAGGAGCCCGATCCCTACGACCCGCCTGCCATCGGTGCCCGGCTCAAGGCCGGGATCCGGTACGGCGGGACGATCGGTGCCCTCGCGGGCGTGGTCGCGGCCATGTACGGACTGGCCGCCACCTTCGATGTGCTCGGAGTGATCGAGGGGGTCGCAAGTGCGACGGTCTCCCCGAGCGGGGTCCTGGTATCGATGGCTGCGATCATGGCCGTCGCCGGGATCGTGATGGCGAAGATCTCCCTGGGCGTCCCCGTCGTGTTCGATCGCAACTTCACGACCGAGTCCCATCCCGTGGCCGAGGCAGCAATCGGCTTCGTGGCGGGCGGTGCACTGGGTGCGGTGCTCGGTGCCTTCCTCGCCTCCCGGGCCACCCCCGACCCGGTGGATGAACTCCTCGCGACGTTGCCGGTCGCCTCGACGTTCTTCTGGGTCGTCATCGGCGGGGCCGTCGTCGGTGCCCTGGTCGGAATGATCACCCAAGCCACGTCGATCCCTGCCGGCCTCGACGCGGCGGAGCACGAGGCCGCCCTCGCCGTGCGCAAGCGACTGGTGACCGGGTTCCTGTTCCCCGTGCTCGTACTCGCAGCGATCGCCGTGTTCGTGGTGGCCGTGGGCACGATCTTCCTCGAGTTCAGCGCCCTCGCGCCGGTCACGGCCGTCGTGATCTCCGGAGCGATCCTCACCTTCGGCTTCCTGTCCGGCGGTCGCCCGCAGATCAAGGTCGGCCGGACCGAGGTGGTCGTCGTGCTCGTCACCCTTGCGATCATCACCTACTTCATGGTCCGCATCACCGGGGCCATCTTCGGCAGCGGCCACGGTGAGGAGGACGGGCATTCCGAGGAAGCCCTCTCCTTCCTCCTCTCGCTCCTGTAGGCGGGCCACATGACCGGACGCCGGCGCCGACTCCCCACGGAGTCCGGACGCGCCAAGCGTCTTCTCATCCGCTCCGGATGGACCCTGCTCGTGCTCTTGCTCGTCCTGTCGTTGACCGGCATCTGGATGAGCCGCCGGTCCTTCCCCATGGTCGATGGCCGGGTGGCCGTGCCCGGCCTCGACGAAGAGGTCGAGGTGCTGCGCGACGAGAACGGTGTCGCGCACATCTGGGCGACCACCGAGCACGACCTCTTCTACGCTCAGGGCTACGTCCACGCCCAGGAGCGGTTCTGGCAGATGGACTTCTGGCGCCACATCGGGCAGGGCCGCCTGAGCGTACTGTTCGGGGAGAGCCAGATCGACACCGACATCTTCCTGCGGAGCCTTGGCTTCACCGAGCTCGCCGAACGGGAGTTCACCGCCGCACCGGCCCGTGACCAGGCGGTCCTCCGCTCCTACGCCGATGGCGTCAACGCCTACCTCGCCGAGCGCTCTGGATCGGCCCTCAGCCTCGAGTACGCCGTCCTCACCCTGCAGAACAGGGGATATGAACCCGAGCCGTGGGAGCCGATCGACACGCTCACCTGGGCCCGGATGATGGCTTGGGAGCTGCGGTCGAACATGGAGCAGGAGATCTGGCGTGCGGTGTGGGCGGGCGAGGTCGGCGTCGAGCGGGCCGAGCGCCTCATCCCCGCCTTCCCCGACGATACGCTCACCATCCTCGGCGGCGCAGCGGGCGGCTTCGGTATGGAGCCACCGTCGTCGGCCCTCATGCGGTCCATCCGACCGGCCCTCGACGAGCTCATCTCGAAGGACGACGTCCTCCAGGACCTCATCGGACCGCTCGGGGCCGGGATCGGCTCCAACAACTGGGTGGTGTCCGGAGCCCACACCGCGACCGGACTGCCGCTCCTCGCCGATGACCCTCACCTCCCCATCCAGATGCCGTCGATCTGGTTCGAGAACGGTCTCCACTGCGCCTCCTGCGGTCTCGAAGTGGTGGGTTTCTCGTTCGCAGGCGTGCCCGGCGTGATCATCGGGCACAACGACCGCATTGCGTGGGGTGTCACGAACTTCGGTGGCGACCACATGGACCTCTTCATCGAGAAGGTGAACCCCGACGACGACGGGCAGTACGAGGTGAACGGCCAATGGGAGGTGTTTGGGACGCGGACCGAGGTGATCGAGGTGGCCGGGGGTGACCCCCTGGAGATCGAGGTGCAGAGGACCCGCCATGGGCCCGTCCTCACCGGCATTTTCGGCGGTGTGGACGACCTTGACCTCGATGCCCTGCACGGGGAGGTCCCGGCGCAGTACGTGATCGCCCTCCAGTGGACGGCCCTCCAGCCATCGACGCTCGTCCAGGCGATCTTCGGCATCAACCGGGCGGGTACCTGGGAGGAGTTCCGGGCCGCAGCCGGACTCTGGGACATTGCTGGTCAGAACCTCGTGTACGCCGACGTGGAGGGCAACATCGGTTACCAGGCGACCGGGCGACTTCCCATTCGTGCAAGCGGGCCGGGTGGCCTCTACCCGGTGCCCGGCTGGACCACCGACCACGACTGGGTGGGCTGGGTGGAGTTCGACGACCTCCCGATGGCCTTCAATCCCGAGGGCGGGATCATCGCCTCGGCGAACCAGGCGCCCTGGCCGCTCGACACCGAGCCATACCTCGGCGTCGACTTCGCCTACGGCTACCGCGGCACGAGGGCGTACGAGATGCTCTCCCAGGCCGATCGGCCGATCACTGCGGAGACCTTTGCCGAGATGCAGACCGACTCCTACGACCGATGGGCCGAGGAGTTCCTGCCCACGCTGCTCGCCCTCGAGGGAGGCGAGACCGTGCGGGCCGCCCAGGACCTCCTCTCGGAATGGGCGATCGGCGAGGACCGCTTCCAGGCCCGCTCGGACTCGGCTCCGGCAGCGCTCTTCTACATCATCTGGCAGCAGACCATGGCCCAGGTCTTCGAGGACGAACTCCCCGAGCGAGCACGGCCGTTCGGGGATGACCACTGGTTCCTCGTGGTTCGCGACCTCCTCGACGAGCCCAACGACGCGTGGTGGGACGACGTCGCCACCGAGGGCGTGGAGGACCGCGACGCGCTCCTCCTCCGTGTCGTCGAGAACGCGTGGGCGATCGCAGAGGAGCGGATGGGGAACGATCCCAAGGACTGGCGGTGGGGCGACCTCCACACCGCAACCTTCGAGAACCAGACCTTCGGGCAGTCGGGGATCGGCCCCATCGAGGCGATCTTCAATCGCGGTGGGTTCGAGCCGGGTGGGACCGGATCGGTGCTCAATGCGACGCGTTGGCGTGATCCCGACTCATTCGACGTTTCGTGGGTGCCGTCGATGCGCATGATCGTGGACCTCGCCGACTTCTCTGCGAGCCAGAGCGTCCACACGACCGGCCAATCGGGACACGCGTACCATCCGCACTACATCGACCAGGCGGAGCTCTGGGAGGTGGGGGAGTACCACCCGATGCGCTGGACGCGTGCACAGGTCGAGGCAGATCTTGCGGGTCGCCTCGTCCTCGTGCCCGAGGAGTGAGATGACCTACCAGGGTCCCCGGTTCGACAAGGCCCAGACGGAGCGGATCATCGCCCGCGCCGTGGAGAAGCAGTCCGAGCAGTCGGACTCGTTCTCGGTCGAGGATGTCGTGCGGATCGCCGGCGAGCTCGGCATCTCGCCCGAGGAGGTCCGTCATGCGATGGCGGAGGAGATCTCGACCTCGCGGGCCTCGTCGAAGGGTGGCGTGTTCCCGAGTGAGATCTCTGCGACGAGGCTCATCGAGGGGACGCCCGACGAGGTGGCGCGCAAGGTGATGGCATGGCTGCAGCGCAACGAGCTCATGCGGGTTCGCCGGCGGGAGGGTCCGGTGCAGGTCTGGGAGAAGGACTCCCGTCCCCTGGCGAACATCCGCGCGGGCCTCGGGCTCACGCCGGGGGGCAAGGACCTGCGGGGAACCGGGCCGATCGAGGTGGTGCAGGAGCCGGTTCCGGGCGGCGTCGCCGTCTCCCTGCGTGCGAACGGCACCTACCAGCGCGCCGGTGCGGGTGCTGCCTTCGGGGGGATCACCGTGGGCGGCCTGGCCGGGACGATCTCGCTCTGGCTGGTCGTCGGCCAGTCCTGGGCGTGGGTGTACTTCTTCCTCCCGATGCTCGTCGTCGCAACGGTGGTGGCAGTGGTGACCGCCCGCACCTGGACCGGGAAGGTGGAGGGGGCGATGGAACGAGCGCTCGACGGCATCGCGGAGGGTGTGCCCCGCAGGGAGGACTCGGTGACCGACGTCATCGCTGACCTCCGCGAGACGTGGACCGAGGGCGGCCGTCGCCGACCTCCGGCGAAACGGCGCTCGGTCGACCTCTGAGGAGCGGCCTTGAGCGACGTGGGGTAGCGTTGCCGGATGCCCCGAGAGGAGAGTCCGTGCGTGCACACGTAGCCGGTGCGCTGATCGGCCTTGCGGCGTTGGGACTCCTTGCCTGCTCCGACAGCTCGACTGACCCGGCTCCCACCTCGACGTCTCCGCCCGCCTCCGAGGCAACCACCACCACGACGTCACCACCCACGACGACGGTCCCGGAGACCACGACCACTTCGACCATGGGGACGGTCCCCGATGGCGCAGTCGGCTTCGAGGGCGAGATCGCAGATGCCCTCGCCGGCGCCGCCGAGCAGTCGTGGGAAGCGGAGGGGACCTTCGAGGTCACCGGCGACGTCGACGGCTCGGGGACCATCAAGACCGTGGAGATCGCGTACCGGGGTGCGTACGACGCCACCTCCGGCGACTCCTACTCGGCGATCGACTTCTCGGAGCTCCAGGGAGGCGTCGACGCGGAGCTCCCGCCCGGCATGGCCGAGGCGTTCACCACGTTCGAGGCGCGGGTCGTCGACGGCGTCTCCTACCTCCGCTTCGCCCTGTTCTCCCTCATGTTCGGGGCGGAGACCGAGTGGGTCTCGGTACCCGAGGAGGACTCCGACGCGACGTCGGGCGTCGTGCCGTTCGCTGACTTCGCGAATGTCGCGAACGTGGTGGTGGGCCTCGACGGCGGGCTCGCCGATGCGACCGAGATCGGGTTGGAGATGGTGCGCGGCGTGGTCACCACCCGCTATCGGATCATGGTGGAGGTGGCGTCCATCGCGGGCCCGACCGACGGTCCGGTGCCCGAGGGGCTCCAGCCCATCGAGGTGTGGATCGACGCCGACGGCAATCTGCGCCGGTACGCGATCGATGTGCAGACCCTCGGCGATGGCCAGTCGGCACTCATCGTCATCGACTTCACCTCCCTGGGCATCCCGGTGACAGTGGAGGCCCCGGACCCCGCCGACGTCACCGACCTCTCACAGCTGATGCCCGAGCTGCCGACCCCGTAGGACCATGGAGCCCATGCACCGACTCACCGAGTTGTTCGATCGCCTGAGCCGCGACATCTTCCCGCCGCGGGACGACGGCATCGAAGTCGTCGGGCCTCCCCCGGGCGTGGCCGAGGTGGTGATGGCCTTCACGAACCACAACGTGATCGCCACCTCCCTCGAGGAAGGCGCGGTGCGCACCCAACTCGACCCGGAGGACCTGAAGGGGCCGCTGCGGCCCGCGTTCCTCAACTGGATGCGTGAGCAACTCGATGCCCGACCGACGTCGGTGGACATCGTCCTCTACGCCAAGGGACGCGGGGTGGGGAGCGATGCAGTGGAACCACGCGATGACCTCTACGACCACGCTCGGGTGATCCGAGCGTCTCGGTACCGGACGGACATCGAGCTCTATGGCGATCCCGTGAGCTCTTCGGTGCTCGTCATGGGCAAGGGCGTGGCCGATCGCCGGGAGATCGCGGTCGAGGTGCCTGCGTCACAACGGAAGGCCTCGACGGGCCGGAGACTCGTCCAGGCGGCGCTCGACGTGACGCCCAGGGGAGTCCCGGTGTTCGCCCAGGTCGCCTCGGGCAACGCTGCCTCACTCCGGGCGTTCTACAACTCGGGGTTCCGGCCCCTCGGCGCTGAGGCGCTCTTCACCCGCTAGTCGGCGTCCTCCATCGAGGAGACCTTCCAGGCCCGGGAGAACCGCTGCAGGTACCCAATGGCCGCAGTGCCGAATACGGCCCTACCTGTACGTCTTCTCCCCGGCCTCGATCGGTACGGGGAGCCAGTTGCCCGGTGGGGGAAGGGGGCACGTCCAGTCGTCGGCGTATGCGCAGGTCGGGTTGTAGGCGAGGTTGAAGTCGATCGTGATGGTCCCGTCGTCGTTCGGCGGCACGTCGAGATAGCGGCCCGCGCCGTACGTCTCCTTGCCGCTGGTCCGGTCCCGGAACGGGAGGAACCAGTGGTCGTAGCCGGGCACCGAGAACAAGGTGAGGGCGACCTCTTCGCCGACCACTGTGAAACGGGCGATGAGAGCGCTCGCGTAGACCTGCTCCGATCCCGACGAGGTGCCCATGGTGACCTCCTCGCCGTCGGACGGTTCGGGGTTCACGGTGAAGACGAGGTCCGGATCGGGGTCGAACCACTTCAGGCCTTCGAACTCGCCGTCCTCGAAGGGTGACATGTCGTCGTGCGCGAAGAACTCGTCCTTCTCGGCGCGCAGGGCTGCGTAGTCGGGCATGTCGTTGGCAACGTCGGCCGCTGGCTCGCCATTCCGCGGACGGTGGAGGTGCTTGGCGAGGAAGCCCAGCACGTGGGGGAGTTCGGGCACGTACTCGTCGAGTCGGTCGTGGACCGCCCCGGGCACGAGCAGCGACTCGGATCCGACGGGTGAGAGGCGGGAGAGCTCGTCGAAGTCCTCGTGGGAGATCACCTCGTCATTGCCACCGTGCACCAGTATGAGGGGGCAACGGACCATCCCCACGCGGGTCCGGGGTGCCACGTCATCCATGCGGAACCCACCGTTCCGTTCGATCGTCCGGAGGATTGCCCACTGGGCCGCGCCGGGGAGGGCGTTGATCTGGGGTACCCGCTGGATGAGTTCCCACGGGTGGGAGAACGCACCGACAGCGATCGCGGCGTCGACGTCATCCCGCCGGGAGGTGGAGAGGATGGCGGCCCCGGCGCCGATGCTGTGCCCCAGCACGGCGACCCCCGTGACGTCGGGACGTTCGCGCACCCAGTCGATCGCAACGTCGAGGTCCTGGGCGAAGCGCGGCATGGACATGTGGTCGACCTCGTCGGACCCTCCGTGCGAACGGGCGTCCACGAACAGCAGGCCGTACCCGGCGTCGTGGAACACCGGCGCCACCGGGAGCATGAGGCTCGAGTTGCTCCCCCAGCCGTGGAGGACGATGAGGACGGGGGACGGGCGGCTCCGGCCGACGTACCAGGCACGCAGGCGCGAGCCGTCGATCGCGGTGAGGAAGAACTCCTCGGCGTCCAACCCGAGGTCCTCCGGGCGATGGGGCTGCTCACGCTTGGGTGGGGCGAACTTCTTCTGGAGGAGGCGCGGGAGACCCACGACCACTCCTGCTGCGACCGCAGCGGGCACCACGAGTGCCCCGATCAGGCCTCTTCGCCCCATGTCGGAGAGCGTAGAGGGGTGGGCGAGGCCTGTGTCCTGCTCGAGGTGTCGGATTGCGCAACAGTGCCGACCTTCCCCGATGCAGATCCCCCCGGATGGGGGGATGGGCCCCACGGCCCGAAAGGGGCGGGGGGAGGAACGTCTGTCACCCCCTCCCGTTCGCTGCGCTCACGGGTCCCGTCCCCACTGAGGGGGGACCTGCACCGTTCCCCATCCTCCATTCGTCCCTATCCTGCCCTCCGTGCTCGCCGTCATCTCCTACCCGCCGATCCCCATCTGGGAGATCGGGCCGCTCCGGTTCTCCCTCCATGGCCTCTTCGCCGCGCTCGGCTTCTTGGCCGGGGCGATGGTGGCGACCCGGCTCCTCCGGCAACGGGGATACGACACCGAGAAGTACCAGTCGATCCTCACGTGGGGCCTCATTGGGGCGATGCTCGGCGCCCGCTACCTCACCGCTCCCGCCTCCATCGCGGGCGGCACGCCGCTCCTCGAGGCGCTCAACCCGATCCAGGGCAACTTCTCGATCATGGGGGGGTTCGCCGGCGGGATCATCGGTGGGTGGCTCCGCACTCGGATGTTCGGCCTCTCGTTTCTTCCCTTCGGGGACTGGTCGACGTTCGGGCTCGCAGTCGGTACGATCGTCGGCAGGATCGGCGACCTGGCCATCGTGGAGCACCTCGGCGCGGAGTCCGACTCGCTGCTCGCCTTCGGGCTGAAGAAGGGCTACACGCTGGCACCGCAGCACGGGGTGTTGCAGGCCGCCTGCGAGGCATCGGACACCCCGGTGGGGGAGATCTGTGCTTCGTATCACTTCAGTGCGCTCTACGACCAGCTCGGTGCCGTGCTCCTCCTCGCTGTGCTCTTCCTGTTGATACGCGTGTGGCGCACCCGTCACTACGGACAGCTCCTCGGCTTCTGGGTCGTCTGGTACGGGATCCAGCGGTTCCTCATCGACTTCACCCGCCTGGTGCCGGAGACGGAGTTGGGCGCCCTCGCGGCCGACCGGACGCTCGGCGCGCTCACCTGGAGCCAGTGGAGTGCCCTCGCCGGCGCGCTCCTCGGTGTCGCGCTCATCGTCGTGTTCGGTCGTACCACCCCGGTCGTGGGCGAGGAGGCCGATCGTGTGTACCAGCAGCCCCGGGAGGCTCCCCGGTCCGGGTGACGGCCTTGCTCCCTCCGGGGCTGGGGCCTAACGTGCCCCGCGATGCAGCACCGCTTCTTCGCGTATTTCGGGTTTACCTGGACGGACGTCCGGGCCGATCTCGCGAGCCGCTAGCACCGCTGCCGAACGAGACCCGACCCGGAGCCCGCGCTCCGGGTTTCTTGTTGCCCGGGGCCCCGACCCACAGGAACACGACATGGAACGCAAGACCCACCGAGAAGCCCATTCCGTCGACACCGTCGTCACCGCAGGTGACGTGCGCTTTGGTGTTGATCCGTTCCCGGTGATCGCCGGGCCGTGTGTGATCGAGTCCGAGGAGCAGATCCACACGATCGCAAAGCATGTCCAGCAGGCGGGTGCGCGGATGGTGCGGGGCAACACCGTCACCGTGATCGGGGAGACAGCCGGCTTTAGGCCGCTTGGGCTCGACGGTGTGCGGATGCTCGCGGAGGCCGGGGCTGAGGTGGGCCTTCCGACGGTGACCCAGATCGCCGAGCCGAGGGACGCCGAACAGGTAGCTGCCCACGTCGACATGCTCGAGATCGGCTCGGGCAACATGCAGAACTTCGAGTTGCTCAAGGCGGTGGGGGAGACCCAGAAGCCCGTGCTGCTCAAGCGTGGCCAGTCCGCAACGCTCGATGAGTGGCTCTGGGCTGCCGAGTACGTCCTCGCTGGGGGGAACGAGAACGTCGTGCTCTGTGAGCGTGGGATCAGGGCGTTCGAGAAGACCGACACGCTCGACATCTCTGCCGTTCCTTCGATCCAGGAGACGAGCCACCTCCCGGTGATCGTGTTTCCGAGCCACGCGGTGAACGACGCCGCGTCGGTCGCCCCCCTCGCCCTCGCGGCGCAGGGCGTCGGTGCCAGTGGTGTGGTGATCGAGGTGCATGACTCGCCCGCAGATGCGCCCGTCAACGCGGTCGGACAGCTCACCCCGACGGAGTTCGGCGTCCTCATGGATCGCCTCGGCATCAACCGACTCCGGGATGCGGTGGATCTCATCGACCGCGACATCGTTCGACTCCTCGCCCGGCGGCGCCGGGTGACCACGAAGATCGGCCGCGTGAAGGCCGAGCGGGGCATGCCGGTGCTCATCCCCAACCGCGAGGAAGAGCTTCTTGCGATCATCAAGGAGGAGGCGCGGCTCCAAGGACTCGACGAGGCCTACGTGTCGATGCTCTTCGAGATGGTCCTCGCCGACTCCCGCAAGGCCCAGGAGCTCGACCGGGCCGGGCGCGCCGAGGAGTGACTAGGCGAGCCAGACGAAGGCGCCGTAGGCAACGAGGAGCCCGAGCCCTTCGAGACGGCTGATCGACCTCGACACGGCGAAGATCCCGGCGAGGATCACCGTTCCCATCATGAACCCGAGTGCCGGACCGACGGGCTCGGTGAGCACCCCGGGTGAGACCAGGGCGAGGGTCCCGGCGACGAGCGCCGAGTTGAAGATGTTTGAGCCGAGCAGGTTGCCGAGGATGAGTTCGTGTTCGCGCTGGCGTGCCGCGGCGACCGACGCTGCGAGTTCGGGGAGGCTGGTCCCGACGGCGACCAGCGTGCGTCCGACGAATCCTTCCGAGAGGCCTGCCTCGGCAGCGACGATGAGCGCGCCGTCGGTGAGGAAGTTGGCGCCGAACAGCATCGCCACGAGCGTGACGCCGGCGAACGCGAGCTCCTTCGGCGCGGAGACATCGCTGTCAACCTCCTCCGCCGCATGCTCGAGGAGCTCGACCTCGGGTTTCGATGATTCGAGGTGGAGGAGCTGCCACATCGCCCAGGCCATGGTGATGAGGAGCACGATGCCGTCGAACCGGTCGAGGCTGCCGTCGCGGAGGACGATGGTGAAGATCCCCATGGAGACGAGCGTCACGGAGCCCTCGTCCTTGAGGATCTTGCGGGATCCGAAGATCGGGCTGATGATCACCGCGGTACCGAGCACGAGGCTGAGATTCGCCACGTTCGACCCCGTGATATTGCCGATGCCGAGGTCGAACGAGTCGAGGCCCCCCGACACGCTCACGAGGAGCTCGGGGAGTGACGTGCCCATGCCCACCACGATCGCCCCGATGAGGAGGGTGGACATCCCCCAGAGCTTGGCGAGGCGCGCTGCGGCGAGGACGAATCGGTCCGCGGAGAATGCGAGCAGGACAAACCCGCCCACCATGAGGAGGATGCCGAGCGTCACGGGATCAGCAGGAGGTGGCGCCGCATCGAAGGAATGCTATGCGTGCGGCTGATACAAGGCGTCAGTCATCAGTGGTCAGTGATCAGTGGTCTGACATCTGGTTTCTGACACCTGACTACTCCGAGGACCGCTCCCGCTCCCACAGCCCGACGTGCACCCGCATGAGTTCGAGGTGTTGTGCCGCGGTGGTCTTCGCCGTCTTCATCGGTTGCTCCGAGAGGAACGCTTCGACCTCACGGGCGAGCTCCGGCTCGAAGAAGCCCGAGAGCCCCTCGGCGAAGTGCCGGTGGGTGAACGGTGGGAAGGCCTCCATGGCCTCCATCCAGCGCCCGCGCAGGTGCTTCCAGGCGGCTCCCCGCACATGGCGGTTGCGGAGGAGACGGGCCGCAACCCACGTGGCGTCCTGGTTTCTGATGGCCCCGTCGATGGACATGTCCATCACCCGCGTCGCCAGCTCCGGACGTCGGGTCGAAGCCAGGTTGGCGAGGATCCGCTGCTGGAGTTGGGCCGTGGGTGCCTTGGGATAGGCCTCCGCCATCGTCTCGAAGAGTGCCTCGTCGGCGTGCGACCCGGCGACGTCGATCACCGCCTTGGTGATGTCCGCTTGGCGACTGGCAGGGTCATCGAGCACGTTGTGGATCTCGTCGAGGGCCCGACCCACGATCTCGGGGTCGTCGGCATGGATGCCGAGCCCGGCGATGATCAGGCCCCGCAGCGCAAGGGTGAGTTCGTCATCCTCGGGTCGGGGATCCCAGCCGAGCGAGTCGTACACGGGGCGAAGCAGCGAGTTGGCTGCCGATTGGAACGCCTCGGGCTCCATCACGTTGCCGAGCACGGAGAGGTGCCCGATGAGCATCTGCCACACCTGGTAGCGGTCCTCGTCGGCGAACTGGGCCGCGAGTGCGAGCCACTCGTCGGCACGCCGATCACCGGAGAGGAGGAATGCCCCCACGTCGTCGAGGAGCGTGAATCGTTCGAGGGCGTCGAGCATGGGAACGACTGCGATGAGTCGTTCGAGGAGTTCGGGTGCGTAGTTCACGCGATAGAACCCGTGGCCGCCGGCGTTTGCCATCACCCAGTCGACATCACCAAGGGGAAGTGTCTCCTCGGTGGCGGTGAGGAGATGCGCCACCCGGTGCTCCTCGCCATCCACGGAGTACCGCAGTTGGAGCGGGACCATCCACTGGGTGGTGTCCGTCTCGTCGTCGAGGAAGAGGAAGCGGCGTTGGCGGAGTCGGATGCCTCCGGCGACCTGCTCGACATCGACCCGGGGGTAGCCGGCCTGGAGGATCCACATGTCCATGACGTCGGTCACGGGATGGTCAGTGGCTGCAGCGAGCGCCTCCCAGAGGTCGGAGGTGACGGTGTTCCCATGGGCGTGCTTGCGCAGGTAGGCGCCCACGCCGGAGCGGAAGGCCTCCTCACCGATGAACTGCTCGATCATGCGCAGGACAGCGGAACCCTTGCCGTACGTGAGCGGGTCGAACATGTCGTTCGCCTCGTCGGGGGACCGGACCTCGTACTCCACGGGACGGGTGGTCGTGAGTGCGTCGACGATGAGGGCATCGAAGCGGTCGGCCCCGCGGTCGGCGGCGAAGGCGAGCCACCGTTCCCAGTCGGGGCGGTGGGCATCCACGGCCTTCATCTCCATGAAGGACGCAAAGGCCTCGTTGAGCCAGATCCCCTCCCACCAGTCCATCGTGACGAGGTCACCGAACCACATGTGTGCCAGTTCGTGGGCAATGACGTCGGCGATCCTCCGCTTCTCGTGCTGCCCGCCTGTGGCGGGATCGAGGAGGAGGGCGGTCTCCCGGTAGACGATGGCGCCGAGGTTCTCCATGGCGCCGAAGGCGAAGTCGGGCACGGCGATGTGGTCGACCTTGTCGGCCGGGTAGGGGATGCCGTAGTAGCTGGCGAGCCAGTCGAGGTAGCGAGCCGCGGTTTCCTCGGCCCATGCGGTCATGTGGCCTTTGCTGCGGGGATGGGCGATGCGGATCGGCACGCCGTTGACCTCGTTGGGTTCGGTGAGGTCGAGCGGGCCGACCACGAGGGCCACGAGGTACGTGGACATGCGCATGGTGTCGGCGAAGGTGATGCGCACCCGGCCGTCTCCAAGGTCGCGGCGGGACTTCTCGGGGCTGTTCGAGAGCGCCGTGAGGTGGTCGGGCACCACCATGGTGACGCCGAAGGTGGCCTTGTACGCGGGCTCGTCCCAGCACGGGAAGGCCCGGCGGGCATCAGCAGCCTCGAACTGGGAGACCGCGATCACCTGCTCGGTGCCTGACTCGTCGGTGTACACCGAGCGATACCAGCCGTGGAGCATGTCGTTGATCGTGCCGGTCCAGGTGATCTCCAGCCTGTGCTGGCCAGGGATGAGGGGAGCATCGAACCCGACCTCGAGGCGCTGGGTCTCGTCGTCCGTCTCGATCCGAGCCGCCGCAGTGCCGTCCACCGTGACGCCGTGCACATCGAGTTCGATCGCGTTCAGCACGAGGCGGTCGGTCTCCTCCAGAACGTCGAGGTCGATCGTCGCCCGCCCCTCGAATCGGAACGTCTCGAAGCTCGGTTCGAGCTCGATGGCGTAGTGCTGCGGCAGGGCGAGGCGCGGGAGGCGGTACGGATCGTCGGACACGTTGGAACTCCGGTCGGATGCGTGAATAGGTGCATGGTAGATGGCGTCGGGAACACGGGCACTGTGGACCGAGTAACTCCTCGTGGCGGCCAGTGTGCCCTACCCTCCCCGGCATGTCTGCTGATATCGGTCTCATCGGCCTTGCCGTGATGGGCCAGAACCTCGTGCTGAACATGGACGACCACGGGGCAACGGTCGCTGTGTTCAACCGGACGACCTCGAAGGTGGATGACTTCCTCGCCGGCGCCGCGAAGGGCAGCTCGGTGGTCGGGACGCATTCGCTCGAGGAACTCATCGCCGCGCTCGAACGGCCGCGTCGGGTCATGCTCATGGTGAAGGCCGGCGCACCCGTCGATGCCACGATCGAAGCGCTCGTCCCCCTCCTCGAGCCGGGCGACATCATCATCGATGGCGGGAACTCGCACTTCATCGACACCGAACGCCGGATGGAGGAACTCGCCGCCGACGGCATCCGATTCATCGGGGCGGGGATCAGTGGCGGCGAAGAGGGGGCGCGCCGGGGCCCGTCGATCATGCCGGGAGGTGACCCTGAGGCATGGCCGCATGTCCGGGGGTTGTTCCAGGCGATCGCAGCGAAGGCACCCGATGGCACCCCCTGTTGTGACTGGGTGGGATCCGGTGGCGCTGGCCACTTCGTGAAGATGGTCCACAACGGCATCGAGTACGGCGACATGCAGGTCATCGCTGAGGCGTACTGGCTCCTCCGGGCCCAGGGCACCTCCCATGGGGAGATGGCCTCGGTGTTCCGGGAATGGGGCGAGGGCGTGCTCGACTCGTACCTCATCGACATCACCGGCGACATCCTCGACCACGTCGACGACGACGGGGAACCCCTCGTCGAGAAGATCCTCGACGCTGCGGGGCAGAAGGGGACCGGCAAGTGGACCGCCATCTCGGCGCTCGACCTCGGCCAACCCATGACGCTCGTCGCAGAAGCGGTGTTCGCCCGGGTCGTATCGGCGCTGAAGGGCCAGCGCGTCCGGGCGGCGGCCGTGCTCCCGGCCGCGGCCTCTGGTCGTTGTTCGGTTTCGACGGAGGAGATCAGGGATGCCCTCTACGCCTCGAAGATCGTGTCGTACACACAGGGCTTCATGGTGCTGCGGGCGGCCTCCGAAGAGCACGGGTGGGACCTCGACTTCGGCCGGATCGCCGGCCTGTGGCGAGAGGGATGCATCATCCGGGCAGCCTTCCTCGACGACATCACCGCGGCGTTCGGGAGGGACCCCGACCTCGAGGCGCTCCTCCTGGACCCGTTCTTCCTCGATGCGGTCACGAACGCCCTGCCTGGTTGGCGGGCAGTCGTCGCGGACTCGGTTGCCAGTGGTCTCCCGGTGCCGGCGTACGCCGCGGCCCTCACCTTCTACGACGGCTACCGATCCGAGCACGTGCCGGCCAACCTCATCCAGGCCCAGCGCGACTACTTCGGCGCCCACACGTATGAGCGCATCGATGCGCCCCGGGGCCAGTGGTTCCACACGAACTGGACCGGTGAGGGTGGCGACGCGACGAGCGGGTCGTACGAGGCGTAGGGGCCCGCGGAGCGCCTAGGTCTCCTCGACCTCGTCCCTGCGGATGCCGAGGAAGAACAGGATCGCGTCGAGGTAGGGCACGTTGAGCGCCGTGTCTGCGGCATCCCGGACGATGGGCTTCGCGTTGAACGCGATCCCCAGGCCCGCTGCCTCGAGCATGTCGAGGTCGTTCGCCCCGTCGCCCACGGCCACCACCTGTTCGGTCGGGATTCCGTCGTGTTCGGCGATGTGCCGCAGCAGTTCGGCCTTCCCCGGCCCGTCCACGATGGGACCGACCAGGTTGCCGGTGAGGCGACCGTCGACGATCTCGAGTTCATTTGCGTGGGCGTGGTCCAACGAGAGTCGTTCTGCCACCCAATCGGTGAAGTAGGAGAAACCACCGGAGACGACGGCCGCCTTGAACCCGAGGCGATGGAGTGTGCGGATGAAGGTTCGGGCCCCAGGGGTCAGGCGGATCCGCTCCTTCACCCGGTCGAGGTCCTCGAGGGTCATGCCCTCGAGCAGGGCGACCCGCTCACGGAGTGACTCGGAGAAGTCGAGCTCACCTGCCATGGCCCGTTCCGTGATGTCCTTCACTCGCGCTGCGACGCCGGCCTCCTCGGCGAGGAGGTCGATCACCTCGTCCTGGATGAGGGTGGAGTCCATGTCGAGCACGACGATGCGCTTCGCCCGCCGTTCGAGACCGAGACTCTGGACCGCCACGTCGACGTGGTGCGTGCGGGCCACTTCGAGGAGCGACCTCCGCATGTCCTCCTGCGAGCCACCCGAGACCTCGAACTCGTAGGAGCGGACGGGGTAGGTGGAGAGCCTGACGATGCGGTCGATGTTCGCTCCGTGATCGGCGATTGCATCGGCGACGGCCTTGAACACCGCGGCCGAAAGGGTGTGCCCGATAATGGTGACGACGTGGCGGCGGCGATGGTCGACCCGATCCTCCTCGCCCTCGAGGGGCTCGAAGTGGATGTCCAGTCCGGCCTGGTAGCCGTAGTAGAGGAGGTCCTTGAGCACGGGCTCGTCCTCGCCGAACCGGGTCACGAGGCCAAGGGTGAGCTGGCCGCGGATGACGACCTGCTCCATGTCGAGGACCTCGGCGGAGGACGCCGCAAGCACCTCGAGGAGCCCGGCCGTGATGCCGGGGCGATCCTCCCCGGAGGTCGTGACGAGGACGGTGGGCATCGGCGAAGGGTAGACCGAGGCGGCGTGGGTCCGGAGTGGAGGAACCTCGGCGACGACCTATCCTCAGGCCCCATGGCGGCGCTCGTTCTCGGGATCGACATCGGTGGTACGGGGATCAAGGGTGGCGTGGTGGACCTCTCCGACGGAAGTCTCGTCACAGACCGTTTCCGGGTGGACACGCCCCAACCGGCGACCCCCGACGCGGTGGCCGAAGCGGTCAGCGCCATCGTCCACCACCATGACTACTCGGGGACCGTCGGCGTGACCTACCCGGGCATCGTGTGGAACGGGGTGGCGTTGCTCGCAGCAAACGTCGACGACGCGTTCCTCGGTATGGATGTTGATGCGTTGTTCACAGACGTGACGGGTCAGGACGTCTACGTCATGAACGACGGTGACGCCGCTGCGGTCGGCGAGATGCAGTTCGGCGCGGCCGCGGGTGAGCAGGGCACGGTGTTGTTCCTGGGGTTCGGGACCGGCATCGCAAGCGCCCTCTTCCGCGAGGGGGTGCTCGTGCCCAACATGGAGTTCGGCCACCTCGAGTTCAAGGGGATGGACGCCGAGGACTATTGCGCGGCCAGTGTCCGCAAGGCCGAAGGCCTCTCCTACAAGGAGTGGGCCGGCCGGGTGAACGAGTACTTCGCCCACATGGAGATGCTGTTCTCCCCCGACGTCATCGTCTTCGGCGGCGGGGTGAGCAAGAAGTGGGAGAAGTTCGGCCACATGCTCTCGACGACGCGTGCGGACCTCCGACGGGCAGAACTCCTCAACAGTGCCGGCATCGCCGGCGCTGCGCACTGGGCGCATCGGGCAGCGATGGCGGGTGGTGCGATCCCGGGCTGAGGCCGACTCAGGGGTGGACGGCCCACTGCCAGCGGGCGCCGCCTGCCGCCTTCGCAGCGTACATCGCCGCATCCGCCGCCGACACCAGGTCCTCGGCGTTCGTGGACTCCTCCCCTGTGGTTGCCAAGCCGATGGAGGCGCGCACCGTTGCGGTGCCGAACGTCGTGTCGATGGGAGGGGCGATGGCCGAGATGATCCGGTCGGCGGCGCCCTCCACGTCGGCTCGAGCCTGGATCCGGCTGAGCACGACGAGGAACTCGTCGCCCCCGAGGCGTCCCACCGCGTCGGCGTCTCGGAGCGCGCCCTGGATCCTGCGCGCCGCCTCGCGGAGGACCTCGTCGCCCGCGTCGTGCCCGAGCGTGTCGTTCACCTCCTTGAACCCGTCGAGGTCGATGAACAGGACGGCGACGTTCCCGCCGTATCGGGTTCGCTCAGCGAGTGCGCGCTCGAGCAGGGTGTCGACGAGTACCCGGTTGGGGAGCGTGGTGAGCGGATCGTGGGTTGCCCGCCACTCGTGCTCCCGCTCCTTGGCGACCCGGTCCGAGTCGTCGGTGAGGGTGGCGACGAAAGAAACCGGCACACCCGCCTCGTCGAACACGGCCGTCATGGAGACCTCGAGGTCCAAGGGGCTCCCGTCCGGCCGGTTGGTGGAGACGATCCCCTGCCACCGGCCCTTGCGTTCCAGCGTCTCCCATGCATCAAGAAGACGATCGGATGTCTCGTCCGAGGCGGTGAGTGGCTCGAACGGATGTCCGATCGCCTCGACCTCGTCGAAGCCGGTGACTGCGCTGAACGCGGGGTTCGCCGCCACGATGGTCCGGTCCGCATCGAGGACGACGAGCCCCTCCGACGAGGTGGCGAAGATGAGGTTTGCCTGGCGGCGGGCGAAGCGATCGGACCATTGCCGCCCGAGCGCCCAGGCGGTAGTCGCGGAGAACAACCACGAGAGGAACACCATGGTGGTGGCGCTGGCCCGTATCGCAGCAGCTGCCCCGTCCGCGATGCTGGCGAGGTCTGCGCTCGGGACGAAGGAGTACACGTACCAGTCGAGGGTCGTCCCCGGACCTGCAGTCGCACCCGGGATCGTCTCGCGGATGGCGGGGAGGGGGGAGATCCGGCGGAACGTGTACAACCCCAGCTCCGAACGGAACTGTCCCGTCCCCTCCGAGCGCATGCGGGCCCAGGCCACCTCGTCGGTGATGGGGAGGCGTTGATCGGGACGATCCAACATGAACCCCCATTCGAGTGCCGCGTCGGGCGCTGCGAGCCAGTAGCCGTCCTCATCGACGAGGTGGAAGCTCTCGGCGAACGATGCCGTCTCGGTTGTGAGGGCATCGATCGCCACGCTGCCGGCCAGGTTGAGGACGATGATCCCGAGTCGGGAACCGTCGGCTCTGAACACGGGCGTTGCCATGCGCATGGTGGGGCGGAAGGGGTACTCCACTCTCCCCTGCTCGACGTTGAGGTCGAGGCGGGAGACGAACAAGGCGCCCGGGGGGAGATCGATGGCCTCGGTGAAGTAGTACCTGTCCGACTTGTCCTGCAGGGACCGGATGCGCACGATCGCCCCAGACCTCATGTCGACTCGGGCCCGCTCGATCCCGTCGTTGTCGATGAAACGGGCCTGGTCGTAGGCCCGCCGGATTTCGACGATCCCGGCGAACACCGAAGCCATCTCATCGAGATCATCGGGAGTCGGGTCCGTCTCGAGGCCGGTGAACACGGATTGCCGCGAGAGGATCGCGAGGTCGCCCGCAGCCGAGACGATCGGTGCGGCGAACCCCGGGCCGACCCCGGCGATGTGTGTGCGCTCCGACTCCTCGGCCAAGGAGAGGGCGTCTTCGATGCGACCTGCGGCGAGGAGGGTTGCCCCGGCGACGATGATCGCGGTGGTGAGGGTGACGAGGGGGACGAAGTACCTGAGGAAGGGGCGGTCGGCGAGGAGCGCACGACGTCGGCGCAGCGCGTCGGGATTGCGCCTCGGATGGTGTCGGGTGCTCACGGAGGTCCCCCTACGGTACCGGCTGGCACCAAGAGCGTACGCTCAGATACGTTGGGTGGTCAACGTTCGGAGAAGTCCCGGAGGCGATGCCTGAGGTGCGCGGGGAGGATCGTGGTGACGACCATGCCATCCTCGAGGGGTTCCTCACGCACCACCATGGACGTCGCCCGAAGCTGGGCGAGGAGATCGCCCCGTTGCCACGGGATCCGTAGCGTCGTCTCCACGCCATCGGTGATGAGGTGGTCGGCGATGGTATCGAGGAGGGCGTCGACCCGGTAGCCCGTGTGGGCCGAGACGACCACTGCTTCCGGGTGGAGACGGTGGAGTCTCCCGAGGAGGACGGGGTCGGCCAGATCCTGCTTGTTGAGCACGATCACCTCAGGGACCGCCAGCGCCCCCTCGATCTCGGCGAGGACCTCCCGCACCGCCTCGATCCTCGTCTCCGCGTAGGGATCCGATGCATCCACGACGTGGAGGAGGAGGTCGGCCTCGGCGATCTGGTCGAGGGTGGAGCGGAAGGCCTCCACGAGCTCGTGGGGGAGGCGCTGGACGAAGCCGACCGTATCGGAGAGGAGGACGTCGGTGCCCGCTCGCAGGCGCATCCTCCGGACGGTCGAACCGAGCGTCGAGAACAGCTGGTCACGCTCGACGACGTCGGCCTCGGTGAGGCGATTCATGATCGATGACTTGCCAGCATTCGTGTACCCGACGAGGGCGACGAGGGGGAGGCGGCTTCCGCGACGTCGCTTCGACTGCGTCTCCCGGGTGCGTTCCAGGGTGACGAGATCCCTGCGAAGCTTGGCGATGCGGGTATCGATTCGACGTCGGTCCGTCTCGAGCTTCGTCTCACCGGGGCCGCGGGTGCCGATGCCACCGCCGAGCCGGCTCAGCTCGGTGCCCTTCCCGCGCAGGCGGGGGAGGTGGTAGCGGAGGAGGGCGAGCTCGACCTGGAGCATGCCCTCGCGAGAGGTGGCGTGCTGGGCGAAGATGTCGAGGATCACCGCAACCCGGTCCACGACGTCGCACTGGAACTTCTTCTGCAGGTTGCGCTGCTGCGTCGGCGTGAGGTCGTTGTCGAACACGACCACGTCGATGTCGAGGGCCTTGGAGAGTTCGGCGAGCTCGTCGAGTTGGCCGCTGCCGATGAAGGTGGCCGGCTCGGGCGCCTTCCGCGAGAGGAGGATCGACTCGACCGGGACGGAGCCCGCGGTCTCCGTGAGCAGCTCCAGCTCCTCGAGGGAACGCTCCGCCCACCCCTGGTCGTGCTGGGGGAGTGCCAGCCCGACGATGAGGGCGCGTTGGCGCCGGACCTCGAGGTCCGTGACCGTTGCGGTGAGCCTCCGGCGCTGTCGTCCGTCCGTCATGGGGCGAACGCTAGGGGGAGGGGGTGTGTTGTGCCGTGGGAATAGCTGCCAGCCGTCGTGTTTCCTCGGGATCGCTCCCTACCATCGGCCCATGACCGATGCCATCTCCCAGATCCATACGTCCACGAAGGGGATCGTCGTGTCGAGCGGCGAGTATCGGGTCATGCCCGGCTGGCGGGTCGGGCACCTCCAGGAGGAGGCGACGCGTTCTGGTCTCCTCGTGCCGGCGGGATCCGAGAAGTCGAGCGACGCCCTCGCCCTCGTCGACGTGGATTCGGGCCAGCGCTTCTGGGCAGTCCCCAATGGGGCGTGGCGATTCCTCTGGCCGGACACGAACCGGATCGTCGTTGCCGTTCGGGAGAGCCAGATCATCGCCGAGGAGGCCCTCGTGGAGGACTCCCCCGAGGACGGGAACTACCTCTAGGACGATCCCTCGGCAATGGGCACGAGCCACCGGAGGTCGTAGGGCTCCAATGTCCCCGCGTTGCCGTGAGCATCCCCGGAGAGGGCGTCGACCCACTCCCCGTCACCCCACGTGACCCATGTCTGGTGTCCTGCGAAGTTCGCAACGACTCGGAGGCTTCCCTCGGCGACGTCGACGACGAGGGCGTGGGCACCGCCGTCGAGCACCCGGACGGGAGCTTCGGCGTGGAGGAACGGGAACCCTGCGCGGAGTCGGAGCATCTTCGAGAGCGTCCCGAAGAGGCGCCCGGGGACGGTCGAGGGGTCAGTCCTGCGCTCGGCCCGATCCCAGTCGAATCGAGGGCGGTGGAGCCAACGGGAATCGGATGCCCGGTCGGGGTCGTCGAGGTAGGTGGGGTCGTTCAGCGTCCCCAATTCGTCCCCGATGCGCAACAGCGGGATCCCCGGCATCGACGCAATCACCCCGTGGAGCATTCTGATCCGCGCGATCGCAAGGTCGATGGCCGAGGGGTCGGCCGAGAGGAGCGCCTGTTCGAGGCCCGCGAGCGAAGCCGTCATCCCGGAAAGCCGGACGTCGCCGGTGGCGGGGTTCGACTGGAAGTCCGCACCGCGTCCGAACGAGCGATGGTCCCGCCCTGTGTAGAACCGCTGGAGGAACTGGCGGTGGGCGGCCGGGTCGATCCCCATCGCTCGCGCGTCCTCGTCGGCGAACCCCCAGCCGATGTCGTCGTGGCTCCGGAGGTAGTTGACCCATGCCGTGCCCGGAGGTGCTTCGAGCCGGGTCTCGAGGGTGTGGCGGAGCAACTGGGTGTGCTCGGTCGCGAGGGCCTCCCACGACTCGACCATCAGCACGGGGTTGTAGGAGATCTCGCACTCGCGGGCTCCGTCGGCGCCCAGGTACGAGCGCACATCGTCGGGGTGGACGATTGCCTCGCTCTTGAAGATCGTGGCGGGGGCTGCGATGCGCACGAGTGCGTTCATCGCTCGGATCACGTCGTGTACCTGCGGGAGGTTCTCGCACGGCGTTCCGGCTTCCTTCCAGATGAAGGGCACGGCGTCGAGGCGGATGACGTCGATCCCGGCGTTCGCCAGCGCGAGCAGTTCGCCCAGCATCCGTCGGAACACCTCAGGATTGCGGTAGTCGAGGTCCCATTGGTAGGGGTGGAAGGTGGACCACACCCACCGGTCCATCACTGGCTCGAAGACGAACGACCCACGCTTCTCCTGGGGGAAGATCTCGCGGAGCCAGGGTGCGTAGGCGAGGGTCTCCTGCTCGGTCTCGAACGTGAGGTAACAGGCCCGGTCCGCCTCCGAACCCGCCCGGGCCGCCAGCGCCCAGGGATGATCCGAGGACGTGTGGTTGAAGACGAAGTCGGCGGCGAGCACCATGCCACGCGAGTGGAGCTGCTCGGCGAGTGCCTCGAGGTCACCCATGTCCCCGAGTGGGGGGTGGATGCGTCGGTAGTCCGACACGGCGTAGCCGCCGTCGCTGGGACCGTCGGGGCGGGCGAAGAACGGCATGAGGTGGAGGTACGTGATCCCCAGTTCCTCGAGGTAGCCGAGCCGGTCCGCGACCCCGGCGAGCGTGCCGGCGAACCGATCGACGTATGCCCAGGCGCCCACGAGCCCGGGTGCCTGGTACCAGTCGGCCTGCTGCTCGCGGTGCCGATCCCGTTCGCGGAGGTCCGGGTTCCGGGCGGCGGCTGCCTCCAGCGCCGTGCCGACGATGCGCCCGACGGCCTCGGGGTCGTCGTAGAGCGTGTCGAGGAGGCGGACGGCGTCCGGTCCGAACGCGGCAAGCCGCTCCTCGAGTTCATTCGGATTGCTGGCCCGCGCCACGTCGTGGTGGGCGAGCCGGAGGCGTTCGTCCATCGACATCACCGGGTCGTCGGCGGAGGCGGATGGGAATCGAACCCACCAGGCACGTTTCGGCACCTCGACGGTTTTGAAGACCGCGGCAGCCACCAGGTCTGCATTCGCCTCCCGGGGCTCGGGAGGCTACCCGGTCGGCGTGGTCACCCACCCGCCCGCAACGGCGGTGTGCGCATGGTGCTTGTATCGTGCTCGGCATGGACACGGGCATCCTTGTCGTCGATGCGGGGGGCGAGCGCCGGCTCCCCGTCTCCGAGTTCGAAGCGGCCGCCGACGACGGCGTGGTCCACCTTGGGCGTGTCCTGGGCGTCCCCGAGGGTCTGTGGGTGACGGTGCGCGCAGGAGAAGACGACTACGTGGCCTCGATCCCTTCAGGCGCGTTCACCCTGGGCGCCGAGCTCACCGTGTCCTCCCTTCGGCTCATCGTGAGGGACGGTTCGACCCTGTGCTGGAACGTGAAGGACGTGCGTCGCATCGAGATCGGCGAGGTTCGTCAGCCGGACTCGGTCCCCGAGAACCCGACGCACTGATGGAGCAGACGTTCGCGGCATTCGTGGCAGCCCGTCGATCCGAACTGGGCATCCCGCTCTCCACCTTTGCCGACCTCGTTGGCCGATCGGCGAGCACCGTGCGGTCATGGGAACGGGGACGGGCACGGCCGGGCGATCCCAACACGCTCCGGGCGATCGCTGCGGTCCTCGACGTCGATGAGGGGCACCTTGCGGCCCTCGCCACCGGGGCGGCTTTGCCGCCTCCCGCCGCGCCGGATCCCGCACCACTGGTCGACGACCCAGGGGAGGTCCTCGACGCCCCGGAGGCCGACGAGGTGGGCGGGGATGGGGATGGCGGGGAGTCCTCGCCATTCTTCCCCGAGATCAATGCACCGGACGTCGAGTCCCCCGGTTGGATCGCGGCGGGAGCGACCGACCCTCCTCCTCGGGCTCCGGTGGAGGAGGCCGATTCGCGGCCTGTGCGACCGCTCGGCGACTCGCGGATCCCGTGGCTCCCGCTCCCTCCGGCCCACAGGGTGATGGAGCGGACCGACGACGGCCTTCGGTACCCCATTCGCATCGTTGCGACCCTCGTCGCGATCGTGGCGCTGCTCGGCATCCTCGCCTGGTCACTCGGGGAGTTCCAGGTCGCCCTCGGCGACCTCCGCACCTCGATGTTCGGCTGAGGCTGGCCTCAGCCGTCGCCCGCACCGGCAAGTACCCTCCCGCCCCATGACGAGACTCGCCCGGTTCGCCTGGATCACCCTCGCCGTCAACATCGTCACGATCATCGGAGGGATGATCGTGCGGTCCACCGGGTCCGGCGCAGGATGTGGTCGGCACTGGCCACAGTGCCAGGGTGAGATCGTCCCGGGCTTCACCGAGTTCGAGACGATCGTTGAGTTCTCCCACCGGATGGTGTCGGGCATGGCGCTCCTCACCGTCATGGCGCTCATCGTGTGGGTCTTCCGCTCGCAGCCAAAGGGTTCTCAGCGACGAAAGGCGGCGTTCACCGCGGGCGTGGCGATCATCATCGAGTCGCTGCTGGGTGCGTGGCTCGTCCTCGCCGAACTGGTCTCTGACGACGCGTCCGTCGCCCGTGCGATCTCGGTTCCCGTGCACCTCGTGAACACGTTCTTCCTGCTCGCCGCGCTCGCCACCACGGCGTGGCTGCTGTCGAGGGACGGACGGCGCTTCAACTGGCGGGGGCCGGACCGACGGATGCTCTCGATCGGGATGGTTGGACTCCTCCTCATCGGCGCGTCGGGGGCGGTCACTGCGCTCGCCGGGACGCTCTTCCCCTCCGAGTCGTTCGCAGAGGGCTTCGCACGTGACTTCGAGGCGACGTCGCACTTCCTCACCCGCCTCCGGATCCTCCACCCCATCGTGGCGATCCTCTCTGGCGTCTACCTCATGGTGCAGGCGCAGAAGCGCAAGGGCGAGCACGCGAGGATCGCCACCGTGATCACCTCGCTTGTGGTGGTGCAGTGGGGCGTCGGGTTCCTCAACGTGGTCGCCCTCACGCCGCTCGCAGCCCAGGTCATCCACCTCCTCCTCGCCGACCTGCTGCTCGTCGCATGGGTCCTGTTCGGGGTCGAGCTCCTACAGGACGCCGCCGACCGGGACTCCGTCGAGGCCTGAAGGGAGTCCCCGGCGGGTCGCCCCGGCGAGCGCCGGGTGGTGGCGTCGCAACCGGACGGCTCGTAGGGTCGTGGCGTGCCAGAGATCCGCTTTGCCCCGGGTGACGATGCCGACATCGCCTACACGATTAGTGGCGACGGAGACGTCCCGCTCGTCTACACGCTCGGCTTCGTGAGCCGTCTCGAGGTCAACTGGTCGTTTCCTCCTGTCCGTCGCTTCTTCGAGGCCCTTGGCGAGTTCTCTTCACTCGTCGTGTACGACAAGAGGGCCATGGGGATGTCCTCGAGGGCGAGTCCGGGGACACCCCTCGAGGTGCGCATGGACGACATCAGGGCGGTGCTCGACCATGCGGGAATCGAGCGTGCGGCCATGTTCGGCGAGTCGGAGGGCGGACCCCTTGCGATGCTCTTCGCCGCGGCGCATCCCGAGCGCACCTCGCACCTGATCCTGCAGGGCTCGTGGGTTCGTCAACGCACCGACGAGGGATGGGAGTGGGGTG
>CAZRJG010000005.1:0-11260 GCA_964600365.1 uncultured Acidimicrobiia bacterium | reverse complement strand
GGTGCCGCGTCGTTGGTCGGAAGTGCCCCAGTTGTGGGCGTACGGGTTGCTCGGGCAGGACCTCGAAGACCCCCAGTGGCTCAACGAGTACCTGCACCGCCTCAAGATGAACGCGTGTGCGCCGAGGGATGCGGTCGACTGGATTCGGGTCGCACGGGAGATCGACATGAGGGGGGTCGCCCGTACAGTGCGCACGCCGACACTCGTTCTCCACTGCGCGGGTGATGAGTTGGTCTCGGTTGAGAACGGTCGTTGGCTCGCAGAGCACATCCCTGGCGCGAGGTAGGTCGAACGCCCGGGAACGGGTCACGCAGCATGGCTTCGGCCGGACTCGGTGATGCCTGACATCAGGGAGTTTCTCACCGGTGAGCGCATCGAGTCGGTGGCCGAGCGTGTGCTCTCGACGGTGCTCTTCACCGATCTCGTGGCCTCCACCGACCGTGCGGCGCGGATGGGGGACGAGGCATGGCGTGGGCTGCTGGAGACGCACCACGCTGCGGCCCGCCGCGAGATCGGCGCTCACAGGGGGATCGAGGTCGGGTCGGCGGGCGACGGCTTCCTCGCCCGTTTCGATGGGCCGGGTCGAGCGATTCGGTGCGCCGCGGCGATTCTCGACGACGCGGCCAGGCAAGGCCTGGAGGTCCGAGCCGGCGTGCACACAGGGGAGGTCGAGCTCGTGGGGGACGACATCGCCGGCCTGTCGGTCCACATCGGCGCACGCATCGCGCCGATGGCCGGCCCGGGGGAGATCCTCGCCTCCGGAAGCGTCCGCGACATCAGCGCGGGGTCTGGCGTGTCCTTCCTCGACCTCGGCGAGCGTGAGTTGCGGGGTGTTCCGGGGTCCTGGCGGGTGTGCGGTCGATCGATCGCCGGCCCCCTGATCCGAGTTGGTCTTCGAGGCCTGACGAGAGTCCCAGTCGGGTCGCCCCGGGTTCGGCGTAGATTCGGGGAATGCTTCGTTCCTTCGCCGCAGCGCTCTTGCTTGGCCTCCTTCTCGTTCCGTCTCCGTTTGCGCGTGCCAAGGAGGGCTGTCCGCCGGTGGGCGGGATCACCTGCGACGGGTACATCACCGATGCGGCAGGCGTGATCTCCGACGATGCCAGGCTCGAGGAGGCTGCGGGGCGGATCATCGAGGCCACCGGCAACGAGGTGGCCGTGGTCATCGTCGACGGCGCCCCCGGAGGCGATCCGGCCCAGTTCGCCATCGACATCGGCAACGGGTGGGGTGTCGGCAACGCAGCACGCGATGACGGGATCGTCGTCGTCGTGGACATCGACGCCCGCCGCACCGAGATCCAGACCGGGCCCGGGGCGTCCCTCCCCAACACCGCATTCCTCGCGAGCCTCGGCGACAGCTTCTTCGGTGGCGGCGACTTCGATGCCGGAGTCCTCGCCATCCTCGGCGGGATCGAGAGCACCTTGGTGGACGGCCCAGGTGAGGTGGCCCCACCCGGCGGTGTGACCTTCACCCCCGTATTCGTCGTCTTCCTCTTCGTCATCGGCCTCGTCACCGTGGTCTCGGTCGGAGCGGCAGTGGCCGGGATCCGGGCAACCCGCAAGGCGGTGGCGGCCCGGCGCGCTGAGGATGATCCCCGCAAGGAGCTCGTCGACCTCCGGCTTGCCCGGCTCGAGCCGGCAGGCCACGAGATCGTGCTCGGCACCGACTTCCTCGTGCCCCAACCCGAGCTGGAGCAGGACGTTCCGACGTCCGCAGGTGTCCGGGTGCTCCGGTCGGTCGTCGCCGACGAGCCGATCGAGGACGGCCCTGCGTTGCGGGCACTCTTCGCCCTCGACGTGGTCGACGTGCTCGATGAGGAGCTCATCGCCCGGTACCGCACCATGCCCCTGGAGCTCGTGGTCACCGAGGAGGAGCAGCTCCTCGAAGATGCCGTGCAGGACGCCGCATCCGTGGCGCGAAGGACCCAGGAGGGACCCGAGCTCGACGTGCGCCTCGCCGAACTCGATCGCCTCGTCGCCTCGCTCAGGCCCTACCGGGTGGCCGAGGCGGCCACCCGGCGCACCCGCCAGCTCGCCATGGAGGCGATCGACAGCCCCATCGGTCCCCTTGTGCTCACCGACCTCGGGGAGCGGTTCCACCAATCGTCCCCGGTGCTGGAGGGTGAGCGGCCGTTGTCCGCGTCGGTGGAGGAGGTGTCCGCAGCATTCGCCCTCGCAGTGGAGAAGACCGACCGTGTGGCGCGGATCAGGGCGAACCTCCACGACAAGACGTCCGCAGGGGCGGTCTCGGTGGCGCTCGCCGACGTGGACGCAGACGTCGACGGCACCCTCGCCGAGTACGAGCGCCTGCTCGAGCGGCTGGAGGATTCCGAGCCTGCCGAGGACGGGGTCTCGGTGCCGGCTCTCGCCGCATTCCTCCTCATGAACAACGACGAGACTGCTGTCGGCGACTTCCTTGCCGCCTATCGGGAGGCCCGGGTTCGGTACTCGGCCGGGACGAGCGTTGAGTATGCGCTCGCAGGCGTGCAGGGCCGGGCGGAGGTCGCCGAAGCCCGCGCGGCGGCCGACGACCTGGGGCTCCCGGTGGCCATTGCGGTTGCGCTCACGCGCCGTGGCGGGCGGGCCGTTGCCACCTTCCGGCACCTTGAAGAGAAGCTCGTGCAGCACAAGGTCACAGGAGACAACCGGCGCACGATCGCCGCGTTGCTCGCCCTTTCGCTCGAACCTGCGGTGGCCCTCGAGCGATGGCTGGACGCCCGTAGCCAGCTCGCCCTCCTCGGACTCCAAGGGGCCTACGCCGATGTCGCAGCGGCGTTCGGCGCCTCGGACCCGCGCGGTCCCCGCTCTTTCGCCATCGCGTATGCCGCACAGCGCCAAGCCCTTGCCCGTTCCGGGGTCGAGGATGCGGATCGCTTTGCGCCCGAACTCGCCCATGGTGGGACGTCGGGTCGGATCGACACCTGGACCGGCCAGCGCATCCCCGGTGGCCTCACCTCCTATGACCCGTTCACGTTCCTCTACTTCCACTGGATCATCACGGGCGGAACCGGGTATGGGAACGGTTGGGCGCCCATCTATCGGGATCACAGCTGGTCGGGAGACCACGACTCGTGGTTTGGCGGCGGTGGCGGCTTCGGGTCCTCCGGCGGGTGGAGCGGCGGTTCGACCTGGGGTTCCTCGTGGGGGAGCGGTGGCGGTTTCGGTGGCTTCGGCGGCGGTGGCGGCTTCGGTGGGGGAGGTGGCTTCTCGGGAGGTTCGGGATGGTGAAAGGCCCCGTCGACCGCGTGACCCTCGTCGAGATCGCCCTTCCGTTCCGACGTCCCTTCTCAATGGCGAAGGCGACCGTCGAGCAGCGCGAGGTCATCCTCGTAGGCATCACCCGCGGGGGTACGACGGGGTGGGGCGAGGCAGCGCCCTTCACGGGATTCACCGGGGACGACATCCGCTCTGCGTGGACGGCGCTCGTGACGACCGCCCAGGAGCTCGTGGACGGCTGGCAGCCGCCCAGGGCGCCAATCACGGCCGGGGCCGCCCTCGGCCAGGCCTGGCGGGACCTCGAAGCCCGTGAGCGGGGAGTAGCGCTGTACGAGACCATCGGAGGTCGGCCCGATCCGATCCCGGCGTCGGTGGCAGTAGGCATCCCCGAGTCGTTGGACGCCTTCGGGAGCGTGCTCGGCGAGGTGGTGGCGGCGGGCTACCTGCGGGTGAAGCTGAAGATCAAGCCCGGGTGGGACACCGAGGCGCTGCGCTTCGTGCGCGACGTGTTCCCCATGCTCGACGTGGGACTCGACGCGAATGGGTCCTACGACGAGGTGGACGACCCGGTGTTCGGAGCGCTCGAGGGCCTCGGGGCGACGTACCTCGAGCAGCCATTCGCGGCCGATCGGCTCGATGACCACGCCACGTTGCGGGGACGATTCGGTCTTGCGATCTGCCTCGACGAGTCCATCGGCTCGGTCGACGACGCCGAGCGGGCGATGGACGCAGAGGCGGCGGACATCGTGTGCGTGAAGCCCGGGCGCATCGGCATCTCAGCGTCGGTGGACGTGCACGACCTGGCGACCGATCGGGGCGTCGCCGTGAAGGCAACGGGCCTTCTCGAGTCGGGGGTGGGGCGCGCACACACCGTTGCCGTGGGGACACTGCCCGGGTGCACGTTCCACGACCTCTGCACGTCACAGTGGTACTTCACCCGGGATGTCATTCGACCGGGATGGTCGTTGGAGAACGGCATGCTCATCCCGCCCGTGCGGCCGGGAATCGGCGTCGAGGTCGATGAGGACGCCCTCGCAACGGTCACCGTCCGGCGCAAGGAGATCGGCTAGCCATCGATGTCGTGCGGCCTCATAGCAGGGCGCGAAGTGCCTCCGGGTCGTCCACGGGGGCATCGCACACGAATCCACGGCACACGAAGGCGCGGGTGCCGTCCCCGGCTCGCCCATCGGTGAGAGGTATGGCCATGTCCGGAGCCCCGGCGAATCCCAGGACCGTGCCGCGGCGGTAGCGCTCGCGGTACACGCCGAGGAGTGGGGTCGGGTCGGGACCGACGATGGCGAGTTCGCGGGGATCGAGGAACGCGGTGAGGGTGGCGAGGAGCGAGCCGACCGCCGTCGGTGCCCTCCGGGCGAGTTCGAAGGACCCTCGTGTCGCGTCCTCGGCCCGGGCGAGGAGGGCGGGATCGTTCGTGAGGTGCCCCACCGTGAGGAAGGCCTCGACCGCGAGCGACGACCCCGACGGATGCGGGTTGTCTGAGACATCCTGCGGTCGGATGGGAAGGTCGTCCACGACATCGGCCGTCGAATGGAGCCTCCCGCCGGCCTCGAAGCGGTCGGGGATGAGCGCGACGAGCTCGCGGGCCCATGTGAGCCATTCGGCCTCGCCCGTCGCCTGGTGGAGCGAACACAGCCCCACGGCGAACCCGGCGTGGTCCTCGAGGACGCCGATCGGCCCGGCCTGGCCCTTCGCCCACGTGCGGTGGAGGAGGCCGTCGTCGCGCCGCATCTCCCTTCGCACGAATCGGGCGATGCCCTTGGCCGCTTCGATCCACTCGGGTCGATCGAGGAGGACGCCGCCCTCGGCCAGCGGCACGAGGAGCAGGCCGTTCCATGCGGCGACCACCTTGTCATCGAGGCCGGGCCGCACCCGGGACCCCCGCCGTTCGTAGAGCCGTTCGAGGACGATGCGGGCTGCTTGGGCGACGTCCTCGGTGGACACCCCGTGGCGCGCCGCGACGTCTTCGGCCCTCCGGACCGAACGAAGGTGGTTCCGCCCCTCGAAGTTCCCGTGTTCGGTCACGCCCCACAGATCGGTCGCGAGTGGCGCGAGGTCGCCCGCGACCTCCACGAACTCGTCGTAGGGCCAGGTGTAGAAGCGACCCTCCTCGCCCTCGGAGTCCGCGTCCTCTGCCGAGGCAACGCCCCCACCCGGCAGCAGGAGGTCCCTCAGGACGTACTCAACGGTCTCGATGGCGATGTCCCGATGGCGGTCGGGCCCGCCGGCATGCCAACTGCGGAGGTACACGGAGGCCAATTGGGCGTTGTCGTAGAGCATCTTTTCGAAGTGGGGGATCTCCCAGTGTCCGTCGACGGCGTACCGCGCGAACCCTCCACCGACGTGGTCGCGGAGCCCGCCGGCCGCCATCTGATCGAGGGTGAGGTCGAGCATCTCCCTCGCCCCGGCCCCCCACGGCGACTCGGAGGCGTCCAGGAGGAACTGGAGCACGGGTGCTTGGGGGAACTTGGGGGCGCCGCCAAAGCCGCCGTGGGCGTGGTCGAAGGAGCGCTGCACCGACGCGAACGCACCTCGGAGGTCCTCGTCTGTGATCCCCGAGGAACTGTGCGGCGTCGGTCGCCCGATGGCCAGGGTGAGGCGCTCCGACTGCTCGAGCAGGTCGTCCCGACGGTTCTCCCACGCGTCGTGGACCGAGCGGCACACCTCCGTGAACGAGGGCATGCCGTGGCGAGGCACAGAGGGGAAGTACGTACCGGCGTAGAAGGGCCGTCCGTCGGGAGTGAGCCAGACCGACATCGGCCAACCACCCATCCCGGTCATCGCCTGCACAGCGTCCATGTACACGCGGTCGACGTCGGGCCGCTCCTCGCGGTCGACCTTCACGTTCACGAACCACTCGTTCATCAACGCAGTGGTGGTGTCGTCCTCGAATGACTCATGTGCCATCACGTGGCACCAGTGACAGGCGGAGTAGCCGACGGAGAGGAAGATGGGACGGTGTGACGACCGGGCCTCGGCAAAGGCGTCCTCACCCCATTGGAACCAGTCGACGGGGTTGTCGGCGTGCTGCAGCAAGTAGGGCGAGGTCGCGTCGGCGAGGCGATTGGGCATGGCCGGCACCGTAGGCGGTGGGGCACGGCATTCGAGAGGGGAATGTGACCAGTCAGGAATATGATCTGCAGGGGTGGCGTTGAAGGAGGTGATGCGCCCACGCCACGTTCCCGTGTTGCTGCTCCTCCTGGCTCTCCTCGCAGGGGCGTGTTCGACGGGCTCATCGGGAACGACCGTGTCGTCCCTGGCGGTCCCCGCACCCGGCGAGACCCCTCCCTCCTCGTGGGCGACGGGGGCCGCCACCCCCGACGTGATCACCGACGAGGGCGTGGTGCTTCCCCCCGGCCTCGTCAACCTCGACAGCGCCTGGCCGACCGATTGGAGCCGGCGGACGATCGAGCTCGACGAGTTGGTGCGAGGTCTTCGTGGCGCGGACCCCCGTGACCTCATCCCCCCGATCGACATCCCCAAGTTCGAGCGAGTGCCCTCTGTGGAGTGGCTCGCCGACAACGAGCCCGGAGTGGTGTTCTCGGTTGGGGGTGACGCTCGCTTCTATCCGCTCTCGGTGTTGACTCGCCACGAGGTCGTGAACGATCGCGTGGGGGGTACGCCGGTGGCGGTGACCTATTGCCCGCTCTGCAACACCGCCGTCGTGTTCGAGCGCAGGGTCGCGGGCGAGGAGCTTCGCCTCGGGGTCTCCGGGCTCCTCCGCAACTCCGATCTCGTCATGTGGGACAACGACACCACCTCGCTGTGGCAGCAGGTCACGGGGGAGGCGATCGTGGGTGCGTTCGCGGGGGAGCGGCTCCCCTCGCTTCCCTCCCGGATCACCTCGTACGGCGCCTTCGCGAACGAGTATCCCCAGGGCCTCGCCCTCGGCCCCGACCAGGGGCTCGGGCCGGTGTACGGCGCCAATCCCTATGTCGGGTATTCGTCCCGCACTGCTCCCTACGACCTCTTCACCGGAGATCTCGACGACCGACTCCTCGCTCTGGAACGGGTGGTCGGCGTCGATGAAGGAGGTGCCGTGAAGGGGTATCCCTTCACCGTCCTCGAGGAGGTACGAGTTGTGAATGACACCGTTGGTGGGGTTCCTGTCGTCGTGCTGTGGGGTGACCCGGGCACCTCCGACGCGCTCGACTCGGCGTCCATTCCCGCTGGTGCCGCGGTCGGGACCGGAGTGGCCTACCGGTCGACCCTCGACGGCACCGTCCTGACGTTCGATGTGAGCCCGGATGGCAGCCTCTTCGCCGATCGGGAGACCCTCTCGGTGTGGAACCTGTTCGGGAGGGCGATCTCTGGTCCTCTCGAGGGCGCGCAGCTCGAAGTCGCCCTCCATCGCAACGAGTTCTTCTTCGCATTTGCCGCCTTCTTCCCCGAGGCCGATCTCTTCGGAGCATCGGTTCCGTCGAAGGGGTGAACGACGTTTCGTGGACGGTTGGGGACGTTCCGTCGCGGATTGGGGGGTTCACAAACAGTCGCTCTTCTGGCATGGTGTCACCACCGGGGCCTGTGTTGGAAGTGTTGGTGACCGCCGAACACGCCCTGATTTCGACGACCAGAGGTTGATGATCCATGCCCGCAGATACAGCGCGAGTCAAGCCAGAGATGAAGACGAAGCCCGATCGGGCCGTCTCCAAGCTGACCGATGAGCGCGGCCGCCTCACGACGGATCTCGTCTCGCAGTACCTCACCGCCATTGGTGAGTACGAGCTGCTGACGGCGGAGCAGGAAGTCGAGCTCGCCCAGCTCATCGAAGCGGGCGAGGCCGCGGCGAAGAAGATCGAGGCCGGGAAGTTCAAGGACAAGAAGGACGAGCTGGCGCTCCGTCGCAAGCTCCGTCGCGGCCGTGAGGCCAAAGACGCGTTCCTCACGGCAAACCTGCGCCTCGTGGTCGCGAACGCCCGCCGCTACGCGAATACGTCGGGCATCGATTTCCTCGACCTCATCCAGGAGGGCAACCTCGGCCTCATCCGTGCCGTCGAGAAGTTCGACTGGCGGAAGGGTTTCAAGTTCTCCACCTACGCAACCTGGTGGATCCGGCAGGCCATAACCAGGGCGATCGCCGACAAGTCCCGGACGGTGCGCATCCCGGTTCATCTCCACGACACGCTCGCTGCCGTGCGTGCTGCCCAGGCAAGCCTCAAGGCAGAACTCGGTCGTGATCCCAAGCCCGAGGAGATCGCCGAGGAAGCCGGCGTCACCGTCGACAAGGTCGAGCTTGCGCTCACCGTTGCAGACACGGTCTCCCTGGAGCAGCCCGTCGGCGAGGACGGCGCCCAGCTCGGTGACTTCATCGAGGACGAGGATGCCGCCGACCCGGTGATCATCACCGAGGAGTTGGACGTCGCGAGCAGCCTCCGGAAGTCCATCGAGCGCCTCCCCGACCGCGAGGGACGGATCCTGGCCCTCCGCTATGGCTTCTACGACGGCGTGCCCCGCACGCTCGAGGAGATCGGCGATGAGTTCAGCCTCACCCGTGAGCGGATCCGCCAGCTCGAGAAGCTTGCGCTGTGCCGCCTTCGCCACCCCAGCTTCGGAATCCGCGAGCAGGACCTCATCTAGGACCTGCCCGCCCCACTCCCTTCGGAGCCCGGCGCTTTGGTGCCGGGCTCTCTTGCGTCCGGGGCCGCCGTCAGGTCCCGGGGATCCACACCAGTCGGAGCGCCATCACCTCGACGTCGTCCCGTTCGAGGCCGATCTCGATCGACTCCACATCGTCGACGAGGTCGTTCCACTCCCGGGTCTCTTCCAGGATCGCCTCTTGGAGGTCGTCCTCCAGTTGGACGAGCCTCGCGTAGCTGTCGGCCTGCTTGGCCTCGGCGGTGTCGAGGCGCAGCTGTGCCTTCTGTGTCTGTGCCCGCCGGGATGCGATGCTGCGGATGGTGCCCGAACGCCGGCGGCCGCTGAGGATGCTCCCGAGGAGGTCGCCTGCCCCCGACAGCACCTCCTGCTGTTGGCGCACCGCCACGTCTGCCTCGAGTTCGCGGACGCGGAGCTCGGCGTTGCGGAGCTGCCCCTCGACGGTGGCGATGCGGGCTGCGAAGCGGTCGCGGATCCTCTCGATCGCCTCATCCGACTGTCGCTCGGCCGCTTCGGCGCAGCGGGCGAGGAACGCCTCCCGATCCTCGCCGACCCTGCTGTACATCTTCAGGCCCGGGTGCTTGAGGAGCGAGAGCTCCTTGCTCGCCACCAACCACGACTCGATGCGGGCAGAGAGCTCCCGGCCCCACGCGGCGTCCGACACGTCTGCGTCGGGTACGAGGTATCGGACGCTGTCGGGAGCGGTGTCCCGGATGTCCCGGTCGTCATGGTCGACGGCCACTGCGTCCGCAGGGTCGAGGTCGTCGGCGACGTGCGGCCAGACGGCCTCCCACTCCTCGGTGTGGTCGACGTCGGCGTACCGGTCGTCGAATCGGATGCGCACCCGCGCGGCAATGCCGGCATGGACGGTGGCAGCGGTCGGCTCTGCGCCAACGGCATTGGCCCAGGGCACGGCGGGATCGAGCCACCCCGGACGAAGCGAGTCGTGGACCTCGGGCATCACCGCAGAGACGCCATCCGATAGCGGAGCCGGGCGCGGCGTGGCCACCGGTGCGTCACCCGGCATGGTCCCGGCATCGCCGATCGTGCCGTGGGCTACGCGAGGCGTCCGGGGTGCACCGCCGCTGCGGAGCCGCACGAGTTGCGCCCGCGACAACGGACCTGCGAGGAAGCTCATCGCCCACCGGGTGGTGAAGCGAACCGGTGCCTTCGAGCGGGTCGAGTGGAGGATGAACTCCCGCTTGCCGAGACCGGAGATCGCTCGGTCGAGCGCTGCGGCATCGACCTCGCCCGACGCAGACCGGAGGCCCTCCATCACCCTCGCCTTGTCGCGCTCGGTCTGCAGTCGCCCGATCAGCCACGTCCCGGCATTCGACATCGCCTTGTAGTCGAGGTCGACGGGGTTCTGGGTCGAGAGCAGGAGCCCCACCCCGTAGGCCCGGGCTTGCTTGAGGAGGGTGAGGATCGGCTTCTTCGACGGCGGTTCCGCAGTGGGTGGGGCGAACCCGAAGACTTCGTCCATGTAGATGAGCGCCCGGAGCTCCCCGGTGCCCTCCAGCGACCGCATCCAGGTGACGACCTTCCCGAGGAGGAGGGTGACCACGAACTGCCGTTCGGCGTCGGAGAGGTGGGCGATCGAGATGACTGCGGCGTTCGGACGTTCGTCCGCATCGAAGAGGAGCTCCTCGACGTCGAGTGGTGGGCCGTCGAGCCAGGCTTGGAACGACGGTGATGCCACGAGGCCGTTGAGGCGCATTGCGAGGTTCCGCCGGTCGTCCTTGGGGAAGAACGCGTCGAGCTCGAACACGCCAAGGGTGCGTACGGGCGGGTCGAGGACGTCACCGATGAGCGTGGCGAGATCGAGGTCCCGGCCGGCGCGCCACTGGTGCTCCACGATCGTCGCCAGGAGGATGTGCTCCGGGCTGGTCACGGGATCGGCATCGATGTCGGCGAGCACGAGGAGGGAGGAGACGATCCCCTCGATCTCGTCGCGGATCACTTCGGGGTCGCTCCACGACACATCCGGGGCGGCGAGGGATCCGATGATGTTGAGGGGGGTCCCAGCGGTGGAACCCGGGGTGTAGACGGTGACCTGTGATCCGTCGCGTAGCGAGCGCACGTCCTCGTCGCCGAGGCCCCACCCCTCGAGGCCCGACTTCCAGAGCTCGGCTGTGGACGAAGCAACCTCCTCGGTCGTGCGGCCCGATCCGGCGGCGGCCGTGGTGTTCACCCATGGCGCGAAGTCGGCGGGCGAGAAGTCGGGGAACGTGAGGGCGAGGTTCCCCATGTCCCCTTTCGGGTCGATGACGAGGACCGGGATCCCAGAGCGGAGTGCCTCCTCGAGCGCGATCACGCCGAGGCCCGTCTTCCCCGAGCCCGTCATGCCCACGATGACACCGTGCGTGGTGAGGTGGGAGCTCTCGTAGGTGAGGTGCTCGTCGGTGGGCGTTCCGGTTGCGTCGAGGATGCCCCCGAG
>CAZRJG010000004.1:84040-86857 GCA_964600365.1 uncultured Acidimicrobiia bacterium | reverse complement strand
CGTGACGCTGCATGAACCTGGCTGATCATGTCTGTTAGCCAGGCGTGGCGAATCGAGCGCGTAGACGGCGGACGCTTCTTCCACTCGTAGTACCCCGACTGCGACACATCCAGCACCCTGCACGCGACCCCAACGGCAAGTCCTTCCGAAGCGATCACCGAGATCGCCTCGAACCGCCTTTTGGGCTCACCACCTTCTCTTTCAACAGCTCGTTCGCCCGGCGAGTCACCGCCAACTCCGCCTCAAGCTCGCGGATGCGACGCCGAGCCGCCGTCAGCTCCCCAGCCTCGGTCGACGTCAGTCCGGGTGCCTGGCCGGTATCGATCAGCTCCTGGCGGCGCCAGTTGTAGATCGTCTGATCGGACACGCCAAGATCCCCAGCGATCGACGCGACCGACCTCCCAGCGGCCAGCAGGTCCAGCACCTTGCGTCGGAACTCGGGCGGATATCGGTATGGCATAGGGACCCTCCTTCACGGGGTCTCAGGCCCACCGATTCAAACATGGCGACTCCACCAAACCCGGGGAACATCAGAATCTCCAGCCAACCCAGGGCGATCCACCGTGCTCTTCACGAGCGGCAGAGGCGGCTCTTGGCATCGCGATTTCGGAGGCCAGGCAGCGCCTAGAACGATCTGAGGACCTCTGGCTCGGCAGCAGGCGGATTGAGTAGGATTACCGCCCTGCTATCGCAGCGCTCCACTCATCTGAGCACGAGTTCGAGTTCAGCGAAGGTAGACACTGAAATGTCCGCCTGGGCTGCGCGAGCCTCCTGCTCGTCGACGGTGGCGAGCCCATTGGATCGGTCAAAGATGTTGCAGTGAACGATCGTCCTGAAGCCGGCCTCGCGTGCCCCGAGCAGCTCACTCGAAGCTCCGTTCCCGACGAAGACCGCTCGGTCAGCGTCCACCTGGAGAGCGTTGAGAGCTCCATCGTATGTGACAACCGAGGGTTTCATCGCTCCGATCTGATATGAGAAGAGCGACACGTCGAAGAAGGGGGCCAGCGGCGATACAGGCCATGACCGGACCTCACGTTCGTAGCAGTTCGAGAGCAGGCCCAGTCGGGTCTGCTCGGAAAGCCGGCTTACCAACGCCACGGCGGCTGGCTCAGGGTTGAGGATGGCCATGTCTCGGTACCTACCGAGGAGGTCGTTGACTTCCTTCCTCACCTGAGTGTTCATCTCGAGGCCACTCGAGGCAGCGAAACGGGCGACAAGATCGGCAGCGTCCACAGGAGTGGTCTCGGACTCGATGGACACGCTGGACCAGAAGGCTCCGAACTCACCGCCGTCAACACCGAGCACGTCGGCGATCCGAAGGATCGGGTTGAAGCCTTCGGGGCGAACGTGCTCCGTGTCTATGAGGGTATGGAATAGGTCGAATACGGCTGCTTCGAATGCCATCACGCGTCCCTGCTTCGTCTCGAGATCAAGCCTACGGAGTACCACCACGTCCTGCTCCCCATCGCTGAGGACATTTGCCCGACAGGCGGGCCTCGATGCTCCTATGCTCGCCGGTGATGGGATGCGTTGAGGTGCAGGGCCTCCGGAGGGAGTTCGTTGCCAGGGGCAAGCGGGGCAAGCCCCCGGTCATGGCGTTGGATTCGATCGACCTCACAGTGGACGATGGCGAGATTCACGGCCTGTTGGGTCCGAACGGAGCGGGGAAGACCACGCTGGTGAAGTCCAGGGTCACAGAAGTAGATGTCGAGGCCGGTTTCGATGCGGAGGGTGGCGTGTTCGGCCATCTCGGCTCCTTGGTCCCATGTCAACGAGCGACGGAGTTGTTCGGGCAGGGTGACGATCTGGGAGGCGATTGCGTCGCGGACTGCTTCAGCTCCGTGACCTGCGAGCGGCGGACCGTTCTTGATACGGGGTTGCTGGCCGTGGCCTTCCATGGGTGGAAGGTGCAACAGCATCGTGAAGCGGGTAGTGCGCTCCACCAGTGTTCCGATCGCTGAACTGCCTGTTCCCAAGATGAGGTCGCCTTCCCAATGGCCGGGCACTGCCCGATCCTCGACCTCAGCAGGTCGTTGGGAGATCATCAGCTCGTCGGTGACGAACTTCTTGCCCCGTTGGCCCACTCGCGCTCTGGGCACCCGCAGGGCACGACCGGTCCGGAGGCATGCCACGAGCTCACGCTTGAGGCCGCCTCTGCCTTGGATGTAGAGCGCCTGGTAGATCGCTTCGTGGCTGATACGCATCGTCTCATCGTCGGGGAAATCGACTCGAAGCCTTGCAGAGATCTGCTCGGGGCTCCATGCCTTGGCCCACCGCCGATCTGCACGACGTCCGTGGCGGCGTCCTTTGAACGGAACATCAGGGCCCGCCACCGGTGTCCCGTCGGAACGTTCGATCTGCCCCGACAATCGGTCCTGCACATACTCCCGGAGCCGGTCATTGGAGGCCAGTTTCGACACCTTCGGACGCGCTGCGCGTCGTTCAGCGTGCCACTGGGCAGTCGATGCCCGGTAGGTCAGCTCGTTGGATCGTGTCGATGCGTTCCGGCGCAGTTCGCGGCTGATCGTCGACGGCGCACGGCCCAGACGCCGGGCGATCTCCCGTACTCCAACCTCTTGGGCGTTCAGTAGTGCGATCTCTTCACGTTCAGCGAACGACAGGTAGCGGCCCGATACCGGGCGTAGGTCAAGAGGTGGCATCCCGCCAGCTTGCCGGAACCAACGCGAACCCACAGCGGGTGACACGCCCGCTTCCCCTGCAGCGTCCTCGCTCGACAATCCACGGGAGATCGCCTCCCAGAACCGGACCCGGTCCTCACGTCGTGCCGACGACGGGCGACCCGGCGACCCGGCGACC
>CAZRJG010000004.1:74981-83940 GCA_964600365.1 uncultured Acidimicrobiia bacterium | reverse complement strand
GGCGACCCGGCGACCCGGCGACCAGATCTTCCCCCGCATCTCACGGACCGCCGCAACCTTCTCATGCTTGTACATCGCACACAACCTCCATCACGAAGGTGTTGCGACCACCAGTTGAATCCGCCCAATATCTATCGATTCGTTATTCACAACGCCTGGCGGACAACGACATCGTTGCGTCGGTGGGGTCGAAAGGAGACAGCTACGACAACAGCATGATCGAGTCGTTCAATGGGCTCTACAAGTGGGAGTTGATCTACCCCCAGGGCCCCTGGGTGGGCCTCGAGGATGTCGAGTTCGCCACCCTCGAGTACGTCGACTGGTACAACCATCGGCGCCTCCACGGCGAGATCCTCCCCGGCCGGCGCAAGTTCACCACCCCCCAAGCCCACGAGGCTGCCTACTACCGTCAGAACGTCACCACCGAAGCGGTCGTGACTCAATGAACCGAGTCTCTACCAAACCCGGGGTGATTCAGGGCCGACAGGTCAAGTTCCACAAGTCTGGAGCTGTCTACAGGACCTGGAGGCTCCCTCACGACCTTCGGGTTCCCGAACGGCTCAAGGGTGCAGCGGCCCGCATCAGGCATGACGACCATGAAGATGCAAAGAGACTCAACAATCAGCATCTTCGCGTCTTCCCGCAGGGGGATCCGATCTACGAAGAGCTGTACGGACTGCGGCAGGACAACGAGTCCATGAACTCCCACCTCAAGAGCCGCATGCCAGGTGCCCGGGCACGGTCCTGGTCTCTGCCAAGGCAGCGCATCGATATGCTGTCATGGCAGGCTGTCAACAACATGCAAGCAGCGAGGGCGTTCTCGGAGAGGACGGGCAGGCCGAACCCGGCAGTCGCCAGGCGACTAGTTGCCGCGTCCATTCCGTAGGGGCCATCGACCCGCTCGAGGAACTCACACAAGCGCCACCGCCGTAGGCTTCGTTGGCCCGGACTGACAGAGCGCGGAGCCTTCCCAAGCGGCCAATTGCCGGCCTCGCCCTCGACCCAACCCTCCAAACCTCAGCCAAACTCCGCCAACTACAATCACCTCCTGTTTCGCGCCAAATTTCGCGCCACCCCCGCCCGAGTAGCTCAGCGGATAGAGCAACTGCCTCCTAAGCAGTAGGTCGCAGGTTCGATTCCTGCCTCGGGCGCACCCACCGCCGGCTCCCTAGGCTGGCGGGATGCCGGCCACGTTCGAGCGACTGTCCTTCCTCGACACCTCGTTCCTCGCGCTCGAGACCCCCTCCACCCACATGCACGTGGGCTCGGTGCTCACCTTCGACGCGTCCACCCTCACGAACGACGACGGCGGCCTCGACATCGACCTCATCCGTGACTACGTCCGGGGACGACTCCACATGGCAGCCCGGCACCGCCAACGCCTCGCCTGGATCCCCATCGAGCAGTACCCGGTGTGGATCGACGACGAGCACTTCGACCTCGAGTACCACGTTCGCCACAGCGCACTGCCCCGTCCGGGCACCGAGGAGCAGCTACAGACGCTCGCCGGGCGGATCATGTCCCAGGGCCTCGACCGGGGCAAGCCCCTCTGGGAACTCTGGGTCGTGGAAGGACTCGAGGGAGGACGCTTCGCGATCATCTCGAAGATCCACCACTGCATGATCGACGGCGTTGCGGGCGCCGAACTCATGGCGATGCTCCTCAACTTCGGCCCCGACCGAACCGTCCTCGAGGCACGCGCCTGGGATCCCCGACCCACGCCCTCGGATGCCGAACTCATCGTCGCCGAGTCGGCGCGCCTCACCCGTTCGGTCCTCGACCAGGCCAAGGGCCTCTTCGGTGGCCTCCCCGGCCTCCCCGGGCGCGTGGTCGAACGGGCCCAACAGGCTGGGCAAACACTCCGCGCGGGGTGGCTCACGCCGTCGACCCCTACCCCCCTCAACGACAAGATCGGGCCGAACCGGCGGTTCGCCTGGCTCGACACGCCGCTCGAGGCCCTCAAGGATGCCCGCCGGGAAACGGGGGCGTCGATCAACGACCTCGTCCTCACGGTGGTCTCCGGCGCAGTGCGGTCCTTCCTGATCGGCCACCGTGGCTTCGATCCCACCAGTGCTGACTATCGGGCCATGGTCCCGGTCTCCGTGCGCGAAGGCGCTGCCGAGGACCTCGGCAACCAGGTCGCCATGTGGCTGGTGGGGCTCCCCATCGACGAGGCGGATCCCCTCGCCCGACTGGCCCGCATCTCGGCAGAGACGAGTCGGTTGAAGGAGACGGACGAGGCAGAAGGCGCCTCGGCGCTCGTCGATGCCGCGTCGGGCACCCCCGTCACGTTGCTCTCCCTCGGCCTCAAGGCGGCGGCGGATCGCAGGCCGTTCAACATGACCATCACCAACGTGCCCGGCCCCCAGTTCCCGCTCTTCCTCCTCGACGCGCACATGCTCGCCACCTATCCCCTCGTGCCGCTCTGGCACCAGCACGGGCTCTCGATCGCACTCTTCTCCTATGCGGGGACCATCAACTGGGGCGTGGTGGCCGACTGGGATCTGGTGCCCGATCTCGACGCGTTCATCGCATGCCTGGGCGACGCCGTGGCCGAACTGACCTCGGCGGCTGGGTAATGCGGGTCGCCCTCGTCTCCCGCGACCTCATGGACCGGTCCCGGATCACCTCCGCCGTCCAGGCATCGGGAGGAACCCTCGTCGCCCCCGAGGAGGCCGATGTGGTGCTCGCCGACCTCCGTCAGGTGACCCCGGACCAGATCCGCTCCTGGGCATCGACTTCGCGGGTGATCGCCTTCGGGCCACACGTGGACACCGGCGCGCTCGCCGCCGCAGAGGAAGCCGGGGCCGAGGCGCTGCCGAGGTCCCGCTTCTTCCCGCGCCTGGCAGACCTCCTCGGCTGAGTCGACAGCACGGACGCCGTGCCGAGGGGCATCAGCCGTGGAAGACCTGCACGGCGATCAGCCCGTAGGGGGTCTCGACGATGCCGATGCCGACGCTGGAGAACTCCTCGTGGAGGATGTTCGCCCGGTGGCCGGGACTCTCCATGAGGCCGTCATGGGCGATGGGGACGGTGACGGCGAGCGCGAGGTTCTCACCCACGATCCGATAGGGGACGCCACCCTCGGCGACCCGTGACCCCAACGTCGATCCGTCCGGAGCCACGTGGGAGAAGAATCCCTCGGTCGCCATCCTCCGGGCGTACTCCTCGGCCACGTCAGAGAGCCGCTCGTGCCAGTCGAGCACGTCGAGCCCTGCCTCGAGCCGGGCCCGGTTCACCAACTCGAAGAGCTCCTGCTCCGCCACTCGGTCACGCAGCACCTCATCGGGATCTGCAGGGTCGATCGCGTAACTGGCCTCGGGATCGAGGACGACCCGCTCGCCCCCGAGGAGTTGCTCGAAGTTGAGCGCCGCCTGCAGCGTGCGATCACCGGTGATCCCCCTGATCGCCTGTTGGGCCGGCTGCTCCTCGTCGACGAGGATCCCGACGAGTGTCGACTGGTCGAACTGGGCCTGCCACTCGTCGGGGAGCGGCACGACGCTGGCAACCGAGATGAGGATCGTGGCGAGCATCCACCCCCACCCGAAGGCGAGCGCTCCCCCACCAAGGCGATTCGTGAGGTTGAGCCCCGGGAGGCGCATGACCTTCCCCAGCCAGTGGGCCACGACCGCGAGGGCCAGGCCGACCCCGATCATGATCACGATGCCACCAACCACACGAGCGGTGCCGGGGCCGATCCCGCTCCAGCTCTCGATGAACCGGCCCGCTGCCTCCGAGAACCGAATGCCGGCAAGGATGCCGATGACGAGGCCGAGGAGGTCCATCACCTCTCGGACGAAGCCCCGGATCCACCCCCGCACGGCGAGCGAGGCGAAGTAGAGGCCCAGGATGAAGTCGATCACTCCGGGATCCCGATCCGCATCCGCTTGTTGGCCTTGCCCTTGGACTCCGTCCTGAGGACCTCGACCGTGCCCACCTCGAGGGTGGAGCGCACGTGGGTGCCCCCATCGGCCTGCCGATCGAGCTCGCCGATGTCCACGATGCGCAGCCGTGTGATCGACTCGGGAATGAGGTTCACCTTCGTGCGGATGAGATCGGGATCCGCGACTGCCTCCGTCCGGTCCATCCAGTGCACGCGGGTGCGATGGTCCTGCGCGAGCGCGATGTTGAGCTGGTCCTCGACCAACTGCCCGAACTCAACCGACATCGACGGGAGCTCGAAGTCGATGCGTGCCTCCCCGGGCACCATGTTCGATCCGGTCGCCTTCGCCCCGAACCCACGCCAGATGATGGCCGTCAGCGCGTGGAGCGCGGTGTGCGTGCGCATGAGGTGGTACCTGCGGTCCCAGTCGATGCGAGCCTCGACGAGCGTGCCGACCGGCGGCTTCTCACCATCGATCCGATGGACGACCGCACCCTTGGATCGATAGGTGTCGGCCACGGCGAACTTCCCGGTCTCCGCATCGAGCACGCCGACATCACCGGGTTGACCACCTCCCCGAGCGTAGAACACGGTCCGGTCGAGGAGCACACCTTCGGGATGGTGCTCGATCACCTTCGCCTTGACCTCCCGGAGATACGAGTCAGTTGCCGGGATCTCCTCGGTCCTCATGGCGTCTCGTCGAAGAAGGACGTCGCCCCCGGGTCGGTGTGGTCATTCCGCTCGGCCTGTTCGCGCCGGGCGCGGATCCGCTCGATGAGGATCTCACCCGTCCGCGTGATCTCCGGCTCCTCGACGATCGCCTCGGCTGCCTCCCTCCAGGGCTCACCGAGCATCCGTGTCCGCCAGTAGTGGGACGCGAGGACCTTCATGACCGCCACGATCGGCACCGCAAGGAGCACGCCGAGCAGCCCGGCGACCGAGCCACCCACCATGAGCGAGAGGATGATGACCGAGGGGTGGAGTTTCACCGTGGCGCGGAGCACGAGCGGGCTCACGAAGTGGTTGTCGAGCTGCTGCACGCCGAGCGCCACGAAGAACGCTGCCACGACGAGGCCGAAGGTTCCCGTGACCAGCGCGACGCCGACCGCGAGGAAGCCACCCACCCACGGACCGAGGAGGGGGATCATGTTGAGCGCGCCAGCGATGATCCCGATGACGAGCCACAGGTCGAGCCCGATCGCCCAGAAACCGAACACCGACAGGAGTGCCACGATCGACGCGGCCACCAACTGGCCCCGGACGAACCCCCCGAGTGCCCTCCCGAGGCGCTCGGCCACGTGGATCATCTCTTCCTTGATGGCCGGCGGCACGAGGTCCCGCATGATGCGGGTCGCCCGAGGAAGGTCGACGAGGAGGTAGAACGCGATCACGGGGGCGAGGAAGATGAGGGCGACCGACTCGAGCACGTTGGCCAGCACCCCGAGCGCCTGCTCGGCGAACTGCTGGAGTTGCTCGGTGAACTCGAGCTCGCCTGAGACGTCGGTCAGCTCCTCGTAGGTCGGCAGGGCCAACTCGACGCCCAGTCCCCCGGCGACGCCCCCCGCCCACTCCGTGGCACGCTCGTAGATGAGTGGGACGGACTCGCCGAGCGCGGATCCCTGATCGGCGAGCGCAGGCCACACCGCCGCCACACCGCCCACCAGGAGGACCGTGACCACGATGTACACGATCGCCGTCCCGAGCACCCTCGAGACGCCGCGCCGCTCCAGGGCGGTGACCGACGGGTTCAAGAGGTAGACGATCGCGAATGCGAAGACGACGGGGAGCACGATGATCGACGCCTGGATGAGGAGCCAGACCACGATCGCAAACACGGCAAAGACACCAACGATGGACCAGGACGCGATCCCGAGGCGGCGGAGCAGCGGATTGGGTTCGGAGGGCCTCACGTGGAGCAGCCTACCGGTCGACCACTTCGACCCCGGGGCCCTCGACCACCACGACCCAGCCCTCTCCGTCGACGGGTGCCGACGCGCCCTCGTCGTCCGTCGTCCATGATGCAGGGACCGTCGCGGCGCCGACGACCCGGACCGGTGCATCTGCTGGCACGGACACGACCACGGTGCCCGACACGAAGGCCTCGGTGGCTGTCGCAACACGGGGGAGCACCACCGTGCCGTCCCCCTCCACCGCGAGGCTTCCGACGCGAAGCGTGCGGAGGTCGAGCTCCACGGACCGTGCACGCACGTCCATCTCCCAGATCGGTCCGTCGTCCAGGCGCATGTCCCAGCCCGAGGTCCGGAACCATCCCGAGTCCGCTCGCTCCTCGACCCCCATTGCGAGCACATCACCGTCACGCGCTTCGAGTACGTCAGGCACCCCTGCACTCCCACCACGCGGGCCGACGGACACCTCATAGAGCCTCTCGGCACCGCCGACGACGGACAGGTCACCGTCGACCGCGACGGCGAGGGCCACTTGGGCGGGGATCTCCCCGGGACCGAGGACATTCGCGGCCGCCGATGGCGGCTCGGGAGTGCCCACCGACCACCATGCCACCCCGAGGATCAGCCAGCTCACCAGGAGGGCCGGCGCGGCCAGCCGCACCGAACGAGGGAGCCACCGGCCCACGACCACGAGGAGCGCGCCGAGGGCCGGGAGCGGCCAGAGGGCAACGAGGTCGAGGACCACCACGAGTGGGAACAGCCTCCCCGCAATCGCCACGGTGAGGGCGACCGCGGTGAGCGCCGTCATGATCCAGGCGGTGAGGGCCGAGACGCGGGACGGCTCCAGGCCGTCGGGACCGGGCCCGCCCGAGAAGGGGTCCCCGGCGAGGGGTTCGGTCACGGCTCGTAGTCGAGACCGAGGATGACCACGAGGTCCGGATCGGCTGCGGTGAGTCCCTCCGTGTCGAGGAGGACCTCGGCATCGGGGAAGAATGACGCCGCCAGTTGTGCCGCTTCCAACCCCAGGCCCTCGGCGTGGAGGATCCGGGTCGTCTCGAGCGTCGTCGGGTAGTTGTCGGGGACGAGCATCGAGTAGCCCATATCACCGAGCAGCCCGGTGGCCCCGCCTGCAAGACCCGCACGGCCCGTGGAGTTGAGCACGAGCACCCACGTCTCCTCCACCGGCAGGACCACGGGGATCGTCGTCGTGGTCGTCGTGGTCGAGGTCGTCGTGGTCGAGGGTCTGGACGTCGTCGACGTCTCGGCGACCGCTTCGGTCGTGACCGGGACCACCGTCGTCGGCGCGGCGACCGTGGTGTCCGTGGTCTCCAGCCAAGCCGGGAGGAGGTTGGAGATGAGCCAGAACACGCCGACGAGGGCACCGACCACGGCGGCCCACGCGATGAGGTACCGGGTCAGTTCCCAGATGAATCGCCCCCGTCCGGGGGCAAGATGTCGTCCCGGCATGTCTCCTCCGGATTGATGGAGCTGGCGGCGGGACTCGAACCCGCGACCTGCTGCTTACAAGGCAGCTGCTCTGGCCAACTGAGCTACGCCAGCCGGTTGGCGGCAGGATACCTAGCCGCCGGGTATCGGCCCCCTACCCCCTCGCCCGCGCCACCTCGAACGATGCGAGAGCCGCGGCGACGGACGCGTTGAGGCTCTCGAAGGGATTCGCCATGGGGATCGAACAGACCACGTCACACCGCTCCTCGACGAGCCGCCCAAGCCCGTCGCCCTCCGCCCCCACCACGACCGCAACCGGTTGGGTGAGGAGTTCGAGGCCGAAGAGGGAGGATTCGGCGCCAGCCGCCAACCCCACGGTCCAGACACCGCCATCGGACAGGCGCTTCACCGCATCGGCCGTGGAGCCCACCTCGGCGACGGGGAGGTGTTCGAGGGCCCCTGCCGCTGCCTTGAACGCAGCAGCCGACAGGGGGGCCGAGCGAGATCGCGAGACCACGAGGCCATGCATCCCGGCGGCCCACGCCGACCGGGCAACCGCACCCACGTTGTGGGGATCCTCGAGGTGGTCGAGCACGAGCAGGGCCACCGGATCCGGCGCGTCGCCGACGAGCTCCCTGAGGGAACGGGTTTCGATCGGACGGCACGTCGCCACGACGCCCTGTGGCGCCTGGGTGTCGGCACGGTCCCTGACGTCGTCCACGATCCTGACGAGGGCACCGTGCTCCTCGGCGAGTTCGAGCAGGTCGGCGAGGCCCTTGCGGCGGGAGGACTCGATGTCGAGCGACCGCACCCGCCCCGCCCGCAGGGCGGCGAGCACCGCATGGACGCCCTCGACGCTATGACCGATACCAGCGCGCGCCATCAGGGGTGTCCTCGAGGGTGATGCCCGCAGCGGCGAGCCCATCACGAATGGCGTCGGCAATGCCCCAATCCCGATCCGCTCTGGCCGATGCCCGGGCGGAGAGGAGCCCGCCCATGAGATCGTCGAGCGATTCCCCTTCGATCGAGAGCCGATCTGCGAGGACGCGGACTTCGTCGGGGACCGCAGCCGGGCCCCGCTCCACGGGGACGAGCCCGAAGATGCCGGCGACGATGTCATAGGTGGCCGCGAGATCACCGACGTCGTCCCCGGCGTCGAGGCGCGTGTTCCCCTCCCGAACGAGGTCGAAGAGGGCGCTCATGACCTCCGGGGTGTTGAAGTCGTCCTCCATGGCCTCGACGAACCTCGCCAGGTAGGCCTGGTCGGGTTCCCCCGCCTCCCCTGCCCGCCGGCGGAACGCCGCGAGCCGGGCCTGGGCCGCGACGGCCTCATCGAGGAGTTCGAGCGAGTACTCGAGGGAGGAGCGGTAGTGGGCACGGAGGTAGAAGAGCCAGAGCGCCTCGGCCGGGTACGAGGCGGCAGCCTCCTTGAGGGAGATGACGTGCCCCGTGGACTTGCTCATCTTCTCCCCACCGAGGTTGAGCATCCCGTTGTGCATCCAGAAGTTGGCGAGGGCGTGGCCGGTGGCTGCCTCCGATTGGGCGATCTCGTTCTCGTGGTGGGGGAAGATGAGGTCGCTCCCGCCTCCGTGGATGTCGAACCCCTCGCCGAGGTACTCCCTCGCCATCGCTGAGCACTCGATGTGCCAGCCTGGGCGGCCGGCTCCCCACGGGGATGGCCACGATGGCTCCCCCTCCTTGGCGCCCTTCCAGAGGGCGAAGT
>CAZRJG010000004.1:0-74971 GCA_964600365.1 uncultured Acidimicrobiia bacterium | reverse complement strand
CGAAGTCGAGGGGATCCGCCTTGACCTCACCGGGTTCGATCCGGGCACCAACGAGGAGCTCGTCCACGTTGCGGCCGGAGAGCTGTCCGTACGTCGGGTGCGACCGAACCCGGAAGTAGACGTCACCCCCTGCGGGGTAGGCGTGGTCGGCGGCGACGAGTTCCTCGATGAGGGCGACGATCTGGGGGATGTGCTCGGTCGCCCTCGGCTCGACGTCCGGCGCCGCGAGACCCAACGCGTCCATCGTCTCGTGGAACGACGCCGTCATCTCCCGTGCATGGGCATGGAAGTCAATCCCGCGCTCGGCCGCGATGCGAATGATCTTGTCGTCCACATCGGTCACGTTGCGCACGTAGGTGACGTCGAGTCCCCGCCAGGCAAACCAGCGCCGCACCATCTCGAACACGACGAAGGCCCGGCCGTGGCCCAGGTGGGGCTCTGCCTGCACGGTCGGGCCGCACACATACATCGCCACCTTGCCGGCTTCCCGGGGGAGGAACTCCTGCTTCGAACGCCCCAGCGTGTTGTGGATCCGCATCGGGGGGAAGGGTAGGGGGAATCGGGAGTCAGTCCCCCGCTCGCGGGGGAAGGTACCGCCAGCCAAGGGCCGGGGGTAGGGGGCCCACACAACCGCGCAGGCGCCCCCTCCCTCCGCCTGCGGTTCGCTCCGGCGTCGGGACCTTCCCCCACTCCGTGGGGGATAGAGGCGGCTACCGCTCTTCGATCGTGGCGACGGCCGTGGCGGCGATCCCCTCATCGCTGCCGAGGAAGCCGAGGCCGTCGGTCGTCGTTGCCTTCACCGACACCGCATCGACGCGGAGGTTCAAGAGCTCGGCGAGTCGCGCCCGCATCTCCTCCCGATGCGGCGAGATGCGGACCTCCTCGGCGATGATCGTGACGTCGACCTGACTGGGCGAGTAGCCCGCAATGACGATCTCTGCGAGTGCTGCCGCGAGCAGGTCCGCAGAGTCCGAGCCCTCCCAGCGTGGGTCTGACGACGGGAAGTGGATGCCGATGTCGCCCACGCCTGCTGCGCCGAGCAGGGCGTCGATGACCGCATGGAGGGCGACATCGCCGTCGCTGGTGGCAGCGATCCCCCGTGTGTCGTCGACCACGACCCCACAGAGGATCACCGTGCCCTCGTCGGAGAACCGATGCACGTCCACGCCGAGACCAACCCTCATTGCACCATTCCTCGTAGGAGTTCGAGGTCCTCACGATACGTGACCTTGAGGTTGGTGGGTTCGCCGGGGACGACCACGACCCTTCCGCCGAGTCGCTCGATCATCTGGGCATCGTCCGTGACGTCGTCCCGGACCTCGCCGTGGGCACGTCGCAGCGCTTCGGTACGGAAGCCCTGCGGCGTCTGGACCGCGACGAGTCCCTCCCGATCCACCGTGCCGGTGGCGTCCTCCCCGTCGACGCGACGAATCGTGTCACGGACGGGCACCGCAGGGATGACGGCGTCCACTTCACCGGCGGCCAATCGCCCGATCACGGCCTCCACGAGTGCCGCCGAGGCAGCGGCCCGTGCGGCGTCGTGGACGAGCACGAAGTCCACGCCGTCCGGGACGTGTAGGAGGCCGTTGGCAACGGAGTCCTGCCGTCGCCTCCCGCCGGCAATGCCTCCCACCTCCTCGCCGACCACGACCACCTGCTCCACGCCCCCCTCCATGAGGGCGGTCGTGGCGCGCTTCCACAGGGGGACGCCATGGAGGTCCTCGAGTTGCTTGCTCCCACCGAACCGAGAGCCGGTCCCGGCGGCAACCACGATCGCCCACGTCCGCATGGAGGCCACGGTATCAGCGGCGATCAGACGTCGTCGTCGAGGCGGGCGAAGAGCAACTGCCCCACGGCGGAACGGGTCATCGATGTCACCACGACCTCCACCTCGGAGTCAATCCGATCGATGGCCTCCTCGACCACGACCATCGTGCCGTCCTCGAGGTAGCCGACGGCCTGCCCGGGACGGGTGCCTTCCTTCGTGAGGTGGACCTTCACCCGCTCGCCCGCCGAAACCTCCGACTTGAGCGACTCCGCCACGATCGCCGGGTTCACCACCCTGACGCCGCGGAGCTCGGCGGAGGACGCAAGGGGCCCGTCGGACGTGACGAGGTGAGCTCCCGAGCGGAGGCAGAGCTCCACGAGGCGCGCATCGACGTCCTGCACCCCGGGAACCTGCTCGTCGAGGACCGTCAGCGTCGTGATCGCCCGGAGCGACTGGAGGACCTCCAAGCCGCGCTTGCCCCTCTGCCGGGTACCCGAATCGCCGGCGTCCGCGAGGCCCTGGAGCTCCTGGAGCACGTCTATGGGGACCCACATCGGCCCCTCGAGGAGCCCTATCCGATACATCTCGACGACCCGCCCGTCGATCGCCGCCGAGGAGTCGAGGAGGTAGCTCGGGGCTCTCTCGGAGAGGGAGCGGGTCGCAACCGGCATGGACGACCGCAGGCCCAGCGACGACAGCACCTCGTCCCAGTGGGCGGCGAGCAGCTGGCCACCCACTGCGAAGCCCACGGTGACAAGCAAGGTGTAGGAGAGCGCGCCGATCACCACATCGAGCGTCACGAGCAGAGGGACGGCGATCACCGCTGCGCCGAGTGCTCCGAGGACCCCACCGAGGAGGCGCGCAAACACCTCAGGACCACGATGGGACGCTGAGAGCCGACGGGCGGCCGATCCGACCCTCACGTGGAGGACCCTCCCGAACACACCACCGATCACATAGCCGACGCCTGCGCCGACGATCGCTCCGAGCAGCTGATCGGAGTCGGGGAGATCGAGCGGTGAGGGAAGGCCGGCCCGGTACCCGACGGCGGTGAACAGCACCGTCACTGCGAGCCGGATCACCTCGACCATGCCGATCCCCTCCTGCCGACCGAGCGGCTCAGTCCTCCTTGGGCTCGACCTTGGGAAGGGCCCGGTCGATCTTCTTGATCACCGACTCCTCGTCCATGTCGAGGGCGAACTGCAGTTCCGAGCTGAGGGTGAGGCGGGCCTTCGAGAGCATGCGCTTGAGCGCCGGGGAGATGCCCTTCAATTGCTGTGCGTAGGTGAGGTCGCGGACGACTTCGGCCACCTGGTAGATGTCCCCGGACGTCATCTTCTCGTTGAGGACCTTGTACCAGCGGCTCCAGTTGGAGCCGGACTCGACCGGGTCCTCCCGGAACGTCTTGAAGACCTTTTGCGCCGCCGTCTTGGAGATCACCGGGCGGATGGTCTCTTCCATCCCCTCGATCGGCACCATCACGGTGAGCGGCTCGGTCGCGACCTCGAGCACGAAGTAGTCCCGCTTCTCCCCCGCGACCTCCTGCTTCACCTTCTTGACGATGGTGGCGGCGCCGTGGTGGGGGTGGACGACCTTGTCCTTTACGGCGAACTTCGACTTCTTGGCTGCCATTGCGGCGAGTGTACCGACCGGGCACGACAACCCGGGCCGGGGTCACTCGGAGTCGGCGAACTCCAGGGCCCGATCGAAGAGCCGGCGCAACTGGACTGCCCGGGATTCCCCAATACCCTCGACCTCGACCAGGGCGGACGCCTCGGCGTGGATGAGCGCGTCGAAGTCGTCGAAGTGATCGATGAGTGAGGCACGCACCGACTCGGGAAGGCGTGGGACCGTGGCGAGGAGGCGGTTGCCACGCGGCTGGACCTCGGCGTCGAGGTGGGAGAAGCCGAGCGCTGCTCCGACCTCATGGGGATCCGAGAGCTCCGAGGGCGACAGCGCTGCGAGGCGCCCGAGCACGTCCGAGGGCTCCATCCCGTCGGAGAGGTAGTCGTCCATGACGAGGCGGGCGACGTCGGCGGACCCGGCCAGGAGGTCGCCGTATTGGAGGTCGACGAACTCGGCCTGGCCCCCGAGGCCGACCGTGTCGAGCTCGATCCGCGTGCCGATGCGGTGCATGAGTTCCATGCGCTGGAGCACGGCGACTACGTGGCGCGCCGTGGCGATCCCGTTCACCTCATAGCGATCAAGGCGATCGACCGCCGAGTCGAACCTGCGACGGAACCGCTCGAGGGTGAGGAGGAGTTGATTCACCCGCGTGAGCAACTCGGCCGAGGACTCGAGCTCGTGCTTCAGGCCGGGAAGAAAGATCGTGGCCACACCACGGGTCTCCGACACGGCGAGGACCGCGCAGCCCGTGTGAAGCGCGACCCGCTCCGCGGTGCGGTGGCGAGCCCCCGTCTCCGACGAGGGGAGGGAGGCGTCCGGTTGGAGGTGGGTGTTCGCACGGATGAGGCGCTGTTGGTCGAGGTCCAGGACGATCGCCCCATCCATCTTGGCGAGTTCGGCCAATCGGGCGCTCGTGAAGGTGCAACCCTCGAGCACGAACCCACCCGAGCAGACCGCCTCCACGTGATCACCCCAGCCGAGCACCACGAGCGCGCCGTTGCGCTGCTGGACGATGCGTTGGATCGCTTGCCACAGCGCGGTACCCGGCGCCATGCGCTGGAGGAGTGCTGTGAGTTCCCGGGGAGCCGCCATCTGTGGCGAAGGGTAGTTCGTCCCTGCCATGGGGTGCGGGAGGCCTCCCTGCACCGCTGATTCATCGAGAGAGGCCGAGCCTCCCGAGCACCGCCCCAAGCGTCTCGCCCGGCTCTGGGGCGATAGGGGTGAGGCCGAGTCGCGACGCCTCGGCGTGGCGTCGATCTCCGTGGCTCGGGAGCCGGACCTCACCGGTCAACCCCGTCTCGCCCCATGTGGCGACGGACCCGAGGGGATGGTCGAGGAGACTGCTCGCCACCGAGGCGATGATCGGGAGGTCGACTTCGGGCTCACGCACGACCACACCTCCCGTGACTGTCACATAGACCTCCTTGTCGGTAGTGGGGAGGCCGAGGTGGCGGTGCATCACCGCGAGGAGTTGGTGGACTCGGGCGGGTTCGACCCCACGGGACGATCGCCGGGGTTGGGGCGCATTCGACGGCGCAACGAGTGCCTGGATCTCGACCAGGAACGCCCGACGGCCCTGCACGGTCGGGAAGGCCACCGAGCCGGGGCTCGTCCCGCGCCATCCCGCAACCAGCGCCGCGCTCGGATCGGGCACCTCGGCGAGCCCGTCGGGGCGCATTTCGAACAGGCCGGCGACATGTGTCGCCCCGAACCTGTTCTTGAGGGCGTACAGGCTGCGGATGCCACGGTCCGACTCGCCCTCGAGGTAGAGGACCACGTCGACCATGTGCTCGAGCAGACGAGGACCGGCGATCCCCCCATCCTTCGTGACATGGCCGATGAGCACCGTTGCGACGCCGCGTTCCTTCGCGAAGCGGATGGCGCGGGCCGAGGACTCGCGGACCTGGCTCACCGCCCCCGCGGTGGATCCGGCATCGGCAACCCGCACGGTTTGGATCGAGTCGATGACCAGCAGGTCCGGGTCGTCCACCTCTGCGGCGGCGAGGATCGCGTCCATGTCGTCGTGGGCGAGGAGCCGCACCCCGTCGTCGGCGACCCCGAGCCGCTCTGCCCGGAGGGCCACCTGCGCGGCAGACTCCTCCGCCGTCGCGATGAGCACCGAGCCCCCGTTGGCGGCGAGTCCGCCGGCCACCTGGAGGACCAACGACGACTTCCCAACGCCCGGCTCCCCACCGAGGAGAAGGACCCCGCCGGGCACGAGCCCTCCCCCCAGCACCCGGTCGACCTCCCCGATCCCCACGACGACCCGATCCTCGCCACTGGTGCGCACCGACCCCATGGGTTCGGGTGTTGGGGCGACAACGGCTGATCTCCGCCGAGGGACGTCAGCCACTTCCACGAGGCCGGACCCGTCGCCGCACTGGGGGCAGAACCCCATCCACTTCCCCGAGGAGTAGCCGCAGGAGTCACAGCGATACGTCATGTCACGGATCGTAGGAGACAGGTGTGACAGCGCGAACCGGGTCGCGACGACCCTTGGCACGGGCGAAACCCCTCGGCGTGCCAGAATGCACCCATGGCGTCCGAGTCACGGCCCTGCACGAACTGCCAAGCCCTCGTCCATCCCACGGAGGAGTTCTGCCCCACCTGTGGTGAGTGGATGGGTATCGACTCCCTCGAAGCCGAACGCTTCGAGCTGGAGGGAGGACCCGTCGAGCACGAGGACCTCCGGCCCGTCGAGGACTCCATCCGCTGCTCCCTCTGCGGCAGCACGAACCCGGCGGCGAACCAGCACTGTGAGCAGTGTGGCGCCCGGCTCGGCTCCCAGCTCGCCGTCGCCCCACAGCCCATCATCCAGACCACGGCCGCGATGCGCACGGCGATCCTCGCCGCCAGCGCGCTCATCGCAGTGATCGTCATCGCCTTCATCTTCAACGCCCTGCGCGGCGACTCCGCCTCGCCGGACGACACGGCGGTCGCAGGGTCGACCACGACCACGACCACGACCGAGCCCCAGGTGGGCCCGGCGGTGATCATCAGGGCGACCTGTTCGGCCGAGTATGCAAACCGCCCATGCGACGCCCTCTTCGACGGGCTCTCCGACACCGACTGGAACGCCCCGATCCCGGGGGATCCGGCGACGAACCTCACCATCACCCTCACGCTCGATCGGCCGTACGCAATCGGCTACATCGAGATCACCAACCTCGAGGCCGGCACCGAGCGTTTCCTCCGCAACCACCGCCCGAACGGCCTACGGATCACCGCCTCCGATGTCACGACACCGCAGCTTGCGAGTCTGGACGACGCCGGGGGGACGCTTGCACCGGTGGTCTTCAACACGACGCTCTCCACGACCCTCACGATCGAGATCGTCTCGACGCACCCGTCGCAGGCGATCGGCGAGGGCGAGGACGTGCTCCCGGGCTTCAACGACCTCTCCATCGCCGAGATCAGGGTCTTCGGCTCGCCGTCGAGCTAGGGCGTCGGCGCACCGAGCGCCAGCTCCACGAACCGTGCCATCTGCTCGTCATCGAACGCCGTCCACGGGTCCCGGTCGAATGCATCGGTATCCCGTTCGATCTCCTCGAGCACGGTCGTTCCCCTCACGGTGGCGTTGTCCTCCATGAGGAGGCCCTTCCCCTCGAGGCTCGGGATGACGCGGTCGAGATCATCGGGCCGGTAGCCGTGTCCGATTCCCTCGCGGCCCCTCCCCGATGCGAGGCGTGAGAGGACATGCACCTCGTCGCCGGTGAGGCCGGCATGGCGGACCGCGAACCAATGGCCCTCGCCACGGTGCTCACGCAGGACGGTGGCAGCACCGAAGAGTCGACCGCCCGGTGTCTCCCACTCGTATGAGTGCCACGCCGTGGTCAGGGCCCGGCCAAAGATGTCGATCCTGGCGGCGGCTGCCTCTGCGAGCTCGACCAACTCCCCGAGGTGCTCGTAGGGACCGAACACCTCGTCACCGGCGCGATCCAGTTCCTCACGGGCGATCGCCCTGATCTCCTCGGCAGGGGTGACCGCCCTCGCATGTTCGACCATCGAGGCGACCAACGGCACCGGGAAGAACGGCATGAGCGCCTGGGCCACCATCGGATCGGCTGTCCCGAGGGGCGCGGCTCGCACCGCGAAGTACCCCACGGCCGAGGGGACACCGACGCGTTCCATGAGTCGCGTGATGGGATCGCTGTCCCACGCGAACTGGAGCCGGGCAATGCGACCCGCCGCCTTCCCCGCGTTGCGGATTGTCACCTTCTCTGCCATGTACCTGCCTCCTCGCGAGCGACGGTACCAAGCCCACGACCCCACGTAGCGAGGGGGGGCCGGTATCGTGGTGGGCACGGCGCACGAATGTGCGTCGTTTCCCGTCGGTCGACGCCTCCCCACCTCCTGTCGGGTGGCCGCGCGCCGGGCCCCCTGGAGGTCATCATGCGCTACATCACCTCGGTGCTCGCCGGCCTCACCCTCCTCACCGCGATCTTCTTCGCCGGTGGCGCGGGGTTCTCCGCCGACGACGCCACACCCCCCGACACGACACCTGCCCGGCAGCTGCCGCTGGCGGCGCCGTTCACGGCCGAGCTCAACCCGTTCATCGTTCGTGACGTGTTGCGTACCCCTGTCTCGGTGGCGACGCCCGTCCCGACGAACGAGGTCACCGACCCTGCCCACGGCCAGACTCTCAACGAGTGGTTCGGCTGCGACATCCCCCGCCGGGGCGCCGTCTGCATCCTGCGGGAAGTCGGCATCGACGCCCTCGTCCCCGACGAACCAGATGATCCCGCCGACCGGGAGTCGCTCGAGCGATGGCGCCCCCTCGTCTCCCTCTACTTCGAGGACGATGACGTGGACCGTGCGCTCGACGTGATGTGGTGCGAGAGCCGCGGGGACCGCTGGGCGAAGAACCCGAACTCGACCGCCTCGGGCCTCTTCCAACACCTCGCGTCCATGTGGGGCAACCGTGCGCCACAAGCCGGGTTCGCTGGAGACGACGTCTTCGACCCCGTCGCGAACGTGGGCGTGGCTGCATGGCTCGTCTACGAGCGCGGGGGCTGGAGCCACTGGTACCCGAGCGAACCCTGCTGGGGGTAGGCCCCCGAACGGGCCGTTCGGGGGCGACTACCGTCCCCCGGATGGCGGACGAACTCCCCCTCCACGACCACCGCTGGTACGCCGTCGAGCTGCACAACCAGACCTGGGCAGCGCTCGAAGAGGGTTCCATCGGCCCCGACTCCCCGACCGAACACCGCGAACGGCTCCTCTACGGGGCATTCGCCTCCACGTACCACTGGATGCACGCGGGCACCGCAATCAACCACGCGAGGGGCGAGCACCTCATCGCCACGGTGGCCACCCGCGTGGGCCTTCCCGACCTCGGCCTCCGCCATGCCCATCGTTGCCTCGCGATCGCGCAGGCCCATCCCGGCGAGGCCCAGGAGTGGGACCTCGGCTTCGCCCACGAGGCGATCGCACGGGCGCACGCCGCGCTCGGCGACCCCGATGCCGCCCGCGCCCATCGGGACCTCGCGGAGGGCATCGCAGCGCACATGGACGACGACGAGGACCGGGGCGTCCTCGAAGCGGCCATCGCCGGCGGCGACTGGTACGGGATCTGAGCTTGCGGCGACTCTCCCTCATCACGGCGGCCGCGCTCGTCCTGGGTGCGTGTGTATCGGCCACGACCACGACCGAGCCGGCGCCGACCTCCACCACCACCGTTCCCCCGGTCACCACCTCGCCCACGACGACAGCCGAGGCGCTCCCCTATCGCGACGCCTCGCTTCCGATCGAGGAGCGCCTCGCCGATCTGCTCGGACGGATGACACTCGCCGAGAAGATCGCCCAGATGACGCTCGTCGAGAAGAACAGCATCGCTCCCTCCGACCTCGGCGGCCTCGGAATCGGAGGCCTCCTCAGCGGCGGAGGAGGGGCACCGTCGGAGAACACGCCGGAGGGATGGGCCGAGATGGTCCGCAACTTCCAGGAGCGGGCCCTCGCATCCCGGCTCGGCATCCCCCTCATCTACGGCATCGATGCCGTACACGGCCACAACAACGTGCCCGGTGCGGTGCTCTTCCCACACAACATCGGCCTCGGCGCGGCCAACGACCCCGACCTCATGGAACGCATCGGGCACGTCACCGCCCTCGAGGTCCTCGCCACGAACATCCACTGGAACTACGCGCCCGCCGTGTCCGTCCCGCTCGACATCCGATGGGGCCGCACCTACGAGGGGTACTCCCAGGACACCGCCCTCGTCTCTGAGCTCGCCGCGGCCTACCTCAGGGGACTCCAGGGCGACGACCTCTCTGCAGGGACCACCATCCTCGGCACGCCGAAGCACTTCGTTGGTGACGGCGGGACCGCATGGGGCAGCTCGGCCACGCTGGGGTACTGGATCGACCAGGGCATCACCGAGGTCGACGAGGCAACCCTCCGGGCGATCCACCTCCCGCCCTACCTCGACGCCATCGAGGCAGGTGCGATGAGCATCATGGCCTCGTACTCGTCATGGGGCGGGTTGAAGATGCACGCCCAGCAGTACCTCCTCACCGACCTCCTGAAGGAGGAACTCGGCTTCGAGGGGTTCATCGTGTCCGACTGGGAGGCGATCGACCAGATCACGGACGACTACTACGAGGCCGTTGTCACGTCGATCAACGCGGGCATCGACATGAACATGGTCCCCCGCGACTACCGCACCTTCGTCGACGACCTCACCACCGCCGTGGACACCGGCGACGTGCCGATGGAGCGCATCGACGACGCCGTGCGCCGCATCCTGCGGGTGAAGTTCGCGCTCGGGCTCTTCGAGCAGCCGTTCGGCGACGAGACGCTCCTCGCCGAGGTGGGCTCCGACGCGCACAGGGCCATCGCCCGGGAGGCCGCGGCCAAGTCGGTCGTCCTGCTCAAGGACAGCGCTGCAATGCTCCCCCTCTCGCCGGACCTCCCCCGGTTGTGGGTCGGCGGACAGGCCGCCGACAGCCTCGGCATCCAACTCGGCGGTTGGTCGATCTCGTGGCAGGGTTCGATCGGTGCCCTCACCGAGGGCACCACGATCCTCGGGGGCATCCTCGACGCCGTCGGTGACGACACCATCGTCACCTATGACCGCTCAGGCCAGTTCGACGGCATCGAGGCAGACGAAGCACCAATCTGCATCGGTGTCGTCGGCGAACTCCCCTACGCGGAGGGGGCGGGTGACGACGGCACCCCGGAGCTCTCGGCGGCCGACCTCGACCTGCTGTCCCGCATGCGCGGGGACTGCGCCGAGCTCCTCGTCATCCTGCTCTCGGGGCGTCCGCTCCTCGTCTCCGACCAGGTCGGGGAATGGGACGCGTTCGCAGCAGCCTGGCTCCCCGGGACCGAGGGGAGCGGCGTTGCCGACGTCCTCTTTGGGGATGTGCCTTTCACCGGGGCGCTCTCCTATGAGTGGCCACGGACGATGGACCAGGTGCCGTTCGATCCGACTTCGCCCGCCGATGACCCACTGTTCCCACTCGGGTGGGGTATCACCAACCCCTAGACCCGTACCGCCCCGCAGATCGGCACGGGCTCGGCGAACCCTCTGATCTCCACCTCTGTGTCACCCTCTTGGGGGTTGAGGGCCGTGGCCCCCCTCCGGGTCCTCGGACGCCACCGCCACATCGTCGGCGTCCGAGGGAAGATCCACTGCTGCACGGTCGTCGACGAGCAGTTCGAGGCGGACCGCAAGCGCTCGACCGCCTCGGGCTGGTCGCGCGGACTGGTCACCACCTCACGGGCCAACCTACTTCTTGACCTGTTCGATCCGTGCCCGCAGCCAATCGGTGAAGCTCATGCGCGGAGCGTACCGATCATCCAATCGCCTTCTCCTCGAGGGCCCGACGCGCCGTCTCGGCGCGGGCCTCGGCGGAGAGGATCCGCCGTCGCACCGTGGCGAGTTCCTCCTCGACCTCGATGAGCTCCTCACGCGCCGACACGTCCCGGGGGGCACGGGCACGGAGGTCGGTGTGTCGGACGAGCAGCTTCTCGTGCACGCGGTTGAGGGTGCGGGCCCGATCCTCGGCGTCGACGAGTGCCTCCTGGAGCGCCGCGATCTCCGACGCCTCGCCCGACTCGGGGCCCGCCTCGAGGTCTACGCGTTGTCCGGCGAGGATGCCGGCCGCCTGCGGCAGCCGGTCGAAGAGGTCACCGAGGGGCTGGCCATGCCCGTCGAGGATCTCCTCCTTCGAGAGCCGCATCGGCATGAAGACGAGATCCGCGGCCCGCGAGGCCCCGACAACGTTCCCGACCGTCCCGCCCGGCATCGCCTCGCAGACGGCATCGATGCGGATGTCCTCCACGTAGGCCCGCAACTCCTCGAGCGAGGCCTCATCGGCATTCGAGGCACACACCCGGATACGGGCTGACGACCACGTCTCGGTGCGGGTGGTGAGGTAGGCGAGGAGGAGCGCGAGGCGACTCGAGTCATCGTCGAACCACCACACGTCGATCGTCCGGTCGGTGGCAGGACCATCCCACCCCGGGTCCTCGGCGCTGAGCATGGCGACGTTCACCCCGAGTCGTGACACGGACCGAAGGCTGTTCGCGTCAAGGGAGCCCTCGATCGGGCGGTTGAAGAGCACCGTGTTCGCCCGCATGGCGCCAAGGCCCACCGACTGCACGATGGTCGGGATGGTCGACGCCACGTCCTCGGCCTCCACGACGAGGGCGAACGCCTCGAGGTCGAGCGACTTGATCTGCCTGCGGAGGTCGTTGCGCAGGCGCTCCTGCCGACGTCGCGCCTCGGCTCCCCGGCCGAGTGCGATCTCGACAGCGCACGTGAACCCGCTCCCCCCTTCGATCCACGAAGCGAAGCGGAGCAGCCGCGCCCGTCGGGCGGGGTCGGCGGAGAAGACGAGCACCTGCGGACGCCAGTTCCGGCCGGTGTCCTGGTCCGGTCCCATCGCAGACAGCGACTCCCGCGCCCGCTGGAAGTGGTGGGCCCGGGTCGAGGCAACCCACCGCTCCGGACGGGGGCGGGATCGCAGGTACTGGTAGATCCCGAACAGCAACAGCGCAGCGAGCCCGCCCGCCGTGGGGTTGATCGCGATGATCACCACGGCGCAGAGAAGTGACCCGATGAGCGACACCTTCGGGTTGTAGAAGCGGAAGCGGGGACGGAAGGACGGACTCTTCGAACGGGCCTCGAAGTACGTGGCGTAGTTGAGCAGCCCATAGGAGATGAGGAAGAACATCGACACGATCGGGGCGACGAGGTTGAGGTTGCCGAGGGCGACCACGCCGAGGGCGATCGCCAGGCTCACCAGCACGCCACGGCGCGGATTGCTCGTCTCCCCGTGGCCGTGGGCGAAGGGATTGAGCAGTGGGAAGATCCGATCGGACGCGAGGGACTGGAGGATGCGGGGCGCACCCAGGAACGATGCCATCGCCGACGAAAGGGTGGCCGCGATCACGCCGGCATCGATGAGGAAGGAGGATGCCGAGATCCCCCGCATGACCCCGTCGCCCGTCGCGAGTTCGGCCTGGGGCGCCGCTCCGGCGAAGAGGATGGCCACCGAGAGGTAAACGATCGTGGAGAGGCCGACGGCGGCGAACGTGCCTCGCGGGAGGCTCCTCCCCGGGTTGCGGAGGTCCCCGCTCATGCTCACCCCCTGGGTGAACCCGGTGATCGCTGGGAAGAAGATCGCAAAGACCACCCAGAACCCGTCGCCGCCGGACAATGGCCCCAGGCCCGATGAGAGCGTGTCGGGGTCGAAGCGATCGAAGGCACCGAGATAGAACGACCCGAGGGCGAGGACGAGGATCGCCATGACCCCGAACTGGAATCGGGATGCCCAGTCGGCCCCCAACCACGCGAGGCCGAACAGCCCGACGACGGCGACCCCGGCGATCACCTGCTGGAGGACCGCCGACTCCCAGTCGAGGGTCGTCGTGAGTGCCTCCGCGAAGCCGATGGCATAGAACCCGATCGACACGGTCTGGGCGAGGAAGAGGACCACCCCGAGGGCTCCCCCGAACTCCAGGCCAAGGGTGCGGGAGATGAGGTAGTAGTCACCGCCGCCCCGCACCTCGAAGTTCGTGGCGATGGCCGACAGCGAGAGGCTCGTGAGGACCGACACCGCAGTGGCGATCCCGATGATGGCGAGGGCCCCGAGGAGGCCTGCACTCCCGACCACGTACCCGGTCCGGAGGAAGAGGATGATGCCAAGGATCGTGAGCACAGACGGGGTGAAGACACCCGCGAAGGTCCCCAGCGTGCCCGATCTGCGGGCGGAGTCGGAGGTGATGCGATCCACGATCAGTGGAGGTCGATCACGGTACGGCCGCGCACCTCACCGGCGAGTTGCCGTGGAGCGAGGTCGAGTACGTCTGCGAGTCCGACGCGGGAGGACATGGCATCGAGTGCGTCGAGGTCGAGGTCCGCGGCAAGCCGACGCCACGCCTCCAGCCGCTTGGGGCGGGGGCAGCGCACCGAGTCGACGCCTGCGAGGGTCACCCCTCGCAGGATGAACGGCAGCACGGTGGCGGGGAGATCGGGACCCTGGGCCAGCCCACACGCAGCAACCGTCCCGCCGTAGGAGGTCGTGGCCAGCACGTTCGCAAGGGTGGTGCTGCCCACTGCGTCGACGGCCCCCACCCACCGTTCCCTCCCGAAGGGCCGACCGGGCTCGGACAACTCGGCCCGATCGATGACCTCCGATGCCCCGAGGTCCCGGAGGTACCCCGACTCGGCGGGTCTGCCCGTGGACGCAGTGACCTCGAACCCCAATCCGGCGAGGAGGGAGACCGCAACGCTCCCGACCCCCCCGGCGGCACCGGTGACGAGGACCGGGCCGGCGTCCGGGCGGACGCCGTGCTCCTCGAGTGCCATCACGCAGAGCATGGCGGTGTAGCCCGCCGTGCCGATCGCCATGGCCCGCGCAGGGCTGATCGCGTCGGGCAGCGGCACCAGCCAGTCAGCCTGCGCAGAGGCGCGCTCGGCATACCCACCCCAGTGGGTCTCTCCGACCCCCCATCCGTTCAGCACCACCTGGCTGCCCACGGGGACCTCGTCGGAGTGGCTCACGCGCACCGTCCCGACCCAGTCGATCCCGGGAACCATCGGGAAGCGTCGGACCACCGGTGACGCACCCGTGACCGCAAGGCTGTCCTTGTAGTTGAGGGTCGAGTGGGCGACGTCGACCACCACCTCGCCCGCGGGGAGGTCGGCTTCGGCAACGTCGGCGAGCGCCGCGCCGTACGCGGGCTCGTCGGTGACAAGGATCGCTCGCATCGAGGACATCTTCGCAGCGTCAGAGACGGACCACGGGGAGCCCCACGGCATCGGCAACCGCCTCGAGCGCTCCGGCGGCCGCGCCATATGCGAGGCCATAGTGGTGGTCGAGCCGTTCGCTCACCATGAGGTCGACGACGTCGCCGACAGGCCGCTTCATCTGCATGACCCCCGCCGTGCCGCCGAAGGGGAGGGGGCGGTCCAGCATCTCACCCTCGCCCACGACGAGGCGATGACCACTCGGGCTCCGGCTCAGTCGGGCGAGCGTCACGACGCCGGGCTTGAGGGTGAACTCGTGGAGGAGCGGCTGGAGGCGATTGGAATGGACCGTCGCTCCGACCGGCCCGGCGGCGAGCGACGGGGCCGCCACCCCACAATGCCACATGACCGCGGTGTCGTCCTGCTCGTCCAGGTGGACGAGGTCGGCCACGAACGCCGGAGCGGGGAGGACCTCCTGGAGGAGGAGTGCCGTGATGGATCCGTACACATCGGCCTCGCAACACGCCGGGATGCCATCGTCGGCGAGGAGGCCCTGGGCCGCGCACGCGGCGGAGCCGTACTCGGTGAAGCACTCGGGCCAGCACCGGGTCGCCAGGCCGGACCAGCCCCTTGCCTCGACGAGCGCGCGCAGCGACCGGTGGAGGGCGTAGCTGCGGGCCACGCCACCATCATCGAGCACATCGATGCCCTCGGGCGGTGCCCCGACAGGGGCCCCATCCCGGCCACGGGCGTCATCGAACAGGTCCTCGAGCTCGACCCGATCCACGCGCATCCCAAGCAGCGCAGCGACCTCCTCGTCGTCGTACCGGCAGGGCCCGAAGCCGGTTGGCGGATCGCCGATCACGCCGACCGTCTGACCGGCGAGTGGGCTGGCACCGGTGTGGGCCACGGGCGCACCCGTTGGGGCCCGGCTGTCCGCAGGGCGTGCGAGCAGGGCGGCCAGGCCGCCCACCGCGTCGGGAGACGGAGCCCGATACATGCCGCGGACGTCCCCATCGAGGGCGTAGGCGCCAAGGTTGAGGCCACAGAGCGAGTTGAGGCGGAGCCGACCCCCGGTCCTCTCCTCGGGGAACGACCAGAGCACGAGCGGCCCATCCGTGGCTGCGCGGAACGGTTCGACGAGGGTCGAGTCGGTGAAGGTCGCGAGGAGCACCAGCACTGCGTCGGGTGCCTCTGCCGCCAGCGCTCCGGCTGCGACGGCGGAGGCTTCGGGCGAGAGGGCGAGGCCATCGTGCACGATCACCTCGTGCGGAAGGGACCCGAGCGCGTCGAGGGCCGCACCCACCATCCCCTCGGCGAAGGGGACGTCGAACGTGGGACGTCCGATTGCAGCGACGCCAATCCTCACGACGGCGCCCCGTAGGCGTGGCGGAACCCGGGCCCGGCGTCGGCGAGCTGCGGCCCGTCGGGGCCGAAGACCGGATGGTCCTGCCACGGGGTCGCTGCCGCATCTGTGAGGGCATTGAGGTCGGACATGTAGGCGACTCCCTCGTGCGCAAGTCCGGAGCGCATGGCCGCCATGTCGGGGAACGACTGGAACGCATCCCACCAGATCGCCCGACCGGCGAGGTAGCCACTCGCTCCTGCCCGGAAGGCGTGCTCGAGCACACGCCGGAACTCGGCGGCGGTCGCACCCGCGCTCAGCATCACCCACGGACGCCCTGCAAGGCGCCCCAGCTCATCGAAGGCTGCCTGCACGTCGGCGTCGTCCTCTTCGGGGATCGAGGCAGCGGGCAGCGGGCTCTCGAGCTTGAAGACGTCCACCCCGAACTCGGGGGCGGCGAATGTTGCCACGGACTCCAGGACATGGTCGATCCGCTTCGCCGGCTGCTCGACGTAGTCGGTGGTGTGCCCCGACTCGCCGGGGAACGGGTAGACGAGGAGCTCGAAGACGAAGGGAACGTCCCACCGGCGGCAGGCATCGCCGACCGCTGCGACGAATGCCCTCTGGTGCGCATTGACCTCCGGGGCGGCGTCGGGTCGGTACCAGGCGAGGACCTTCACCGCGTCGCCACCGACGCGACGGATCTTCGCCACCGACCAGTCGTCGATCTCGAAGCTCTTGCGACCCGCCGGGGTCTCGTCGAAGACGGAGTCCTCGAGCGTCAGGATGAGGCCGGTGGCGCCGGGGAACCCACCGATCGTCACCGGGTAGGCGAAGTGGGGATCCACCAGGATGGCCGACGCCCCACCGCCGAGTTCCTCGACGATGGCCGCCTTCACCCCGGCCACGTCCTCCCACGGCGCCTCACCGACGCCACGGCGCTCCGCAACGAGGGCCTTTATCGGCGGCCGCTGGTCGGCGGCCAGCATCTTGAACCTGCCGGCGGGATCGGCGAGTCGCCGCATGCCCCAGAGCTTGCCTCCACTCATCTCCATCAGTCGTTCCTCCATCGGGTCAATGCGTCGGCCGTGGGGGCGCCCACCCGTCCCCCACCGTGTGCGCACGCGTACGCGGCAGCGCTCGTTGCGAACGCGAGGGCATCCTCCATCGAGTCACCCCTGGCGAGGGCGTGGGCAGCAGCGCCGTGGAAGACATCACCTGCGCCCAGGGTGTTCACCACGGTCGTGGGGACGGGAGGGATCTCAACGAGTGCCCCGCCTCGGCGGAGGCGCACCGGTTCGGGCCCATCGGTGACGGCCACCTCCCCGGGTCCGTCGAAGGTGAGCAGTCCCGCCTCCGGATCGCCCTCCCCCGTGTGTGCCGCGAGCGCCGCAGCACTCGCGATGACATGGCTCGCCGCACGGGCGAGGGGACGGAGCGCCTCGGGATCGGGCGAGACATCGAGGTCGAGGACGCCCGGTATCCCCGCGATCCGGGATGCGTCGAGCAGGGCAAGCCCCATGGTCGGCCAGCGGGAGTCGACGAGGACCGCGTCGACTCCGTCGAGGTCGGGGACCTCGTAGGGGCCGTCGTGGAGTCCCGGGTCGGTGTGGTTGACGATGCGACGCCCTCCCGCGGCATCCACGAGGATCGCTGAGACCGGGGTGCCGGCCGAGCCCGAGCGAATCACCGATCCGACGTCCACGCCCTCAGCCTCGAGATCGGCAAGCAAGGCGTCTCCACGAGGATCCGTCCCCACCATGGCGACGAGGCGCACGTCACTCCCGAGCCGAGCGGCTGCGATGGCTGCCACGGCAGCAGGCCCCCCGGCAGTCTCCTCCACCGAGGACGCGAAGGCCTTCCCCTCGCCCGACGGGATGGACTCGACCTTGAAGACCAGATCGTGGACCGCGAGTCCGGCGGAGAGCACCACGCTCATCGACCGAGTTCCTCCAGGACGGCCTCCACCGTCACCCGCGAGACCCGCACGTTCGCCTCGCGAGTGATCCCCGCGACGTGCGGGGAGAGAACGAGGTTGGGAACGCCGACGAACATTGCCACACGGTCCGGCGACGGGGGTTCTTCGTCGAACACGTCGAGGGCTGCACCGCCGAGTCCACCGGCGCGGAGCGCGGCGACGACAGCCGACTCGTCCACGATGCCTCCTCGGGAGGTGTTGATGACGATCGCCGAGTCACGCATCGAGGCGATGGCAGCCATGTCAATGAGCCCACGTGTCTCCTCGGTGAGCGGCACGTGGAGGCTCACGACGTCCGCGCCCCCCAGCACCGCTTCGAGCGAGGCCTGGGCAGCAGGGCTCCAGTCTGCGCCCGGGTCGAGAAAGGGGTCGTACGCGACGACCCGCATACCGAATGCCGCTGCCCGGGTTGCGACCTCGCGGGCGATCCCGCCGTAGCCAACCAGGCCGAGCACGGCGCCGTGCAACTCGCAACCGAGCAGCTCGGTCCGGGGCCACTCCCCCGCTGCCATCCGGCCAGTCGCTCCGAACACACCCCTCCGGAGCATGAGCATCGCCCCCAGCACGTACTCGGCCACGGCGATGGAGTTCGCTCCGGTCGCTGGGCGCACGACGACACCCCGAGCAGCGCAGGCGTCGAGGTCGATGTTGTCGAGCCCCACCCCCAGCCTTCCGACCACCCGCAGTCGAGGCGAGGCGTCGAGCAACTCGCCGTCCACCTGGGTCTTGTTGCGGACGATGACCGCGTCCGCGTCGCCGACGGCATCGAGGAGGCGACCGCGGTTGGCGTGGAGCGAGGGGTCGAACACCACATCGTGCTCGGAGGCGAGGCCCAACGGGGCTTCGTCCATGAACTCGGTGACGACGATACGGGCCATGGGGGGAGAGCCTACGGCGCGCGGGGGGTGACGGCAGGTCCCCACCACCGATCAGGCGCACTGCGCCATCACTCCGGGCGGATGACCACTCCTTGCATCGCGCCGAGGAGCAACCGGCCATCCACCTGCTCCCCCTCCCGGTGGACGGTCGTGCACACCTCGACCACTCCGCCCACGTCGAGGTCAACGAACTGGTAGCGGGTGGCCAGGTTGAGGACGACCACCCGACGGTCCTCCCCGCTGGAACGCTCCCACGCGAGGATCCCCTCGGGCACCCCGGCACGGGGCACGTAGTCACCGAGGGAGAGCGCCGGTGAGGCCTTCCGGGCAGCGAGCAGGCGCCGATGGAGGTTGAGCATCGAGTCCGCATCCTCCAACTGCGTCTCGACGTTGCGTGTGCGGTGGTCGGCCTGGACGGGGAGCCAGGTCGAAGCCGTCCCCTCGGGTGAGAACCCCGCGTGAGGGTCGGGCGTCCACTGCATGGGCGTCCGGCACCCGTCCCTACCCACGACCTCTCCCGTGCGCCCCCAGGGGTCGAGTTGGTCCTCAGGGGCGATGATCGGCTGGGTCATCCCCAGCTCGTCCCCGTAGTAGAGGGTGGGGGTGCCCCGGGAGGTGAGCAGCAACATCGCCCCCACGCGGGCAGCGTCGGCCCCGCGCCGGAAGGCAAAGCGGGGCTCGTCGTGGTTCCCCAACACATGGTTGGGCCACGCGTCGGGCGGGAGGATCGCCTCTTGCTCGTCGAGCCGCCTCCGCAGCACATCGGCCTCCCATGGGGCGTAGAGGAGCGAGAAGTCGAACACCTGGTGGAGTTCGTCCCCACGTGCCCCGAGGTACGACGCCCAGCGCCCGGGATCCTCCTCGTGGATCTCACCGATGGAGTACGTGTCGGGGTACGCATCGAGCACCTTGCGGATCTCCCGGAAGAACGCATGCACGTCGGGGTGCGCCATGTCGTGGATGTGGCGCTGCGCGTCGTACGCCCCGAGTTCCTTGAACCATCCCTCGTCCCCGGTTGCGACCACTGCAGGGTTGTCCCGCATCTCGGGGTCCTTGGCGATCCGATGGGCGACGTCGATCCGGAACCCGGACACACCGCGGTCGAGCCAGAAACGGAGCACGTCGTGTTGGGCGGCCCTCACCTCCGGGTTCCGCCAGTTGAGGTCCGGCTGCTCGGTGAGGAACGAGTGCAGGTAGAACTGGCGAGTGGACTCGTCCCACTCCCAGGCCGACCCCCCGAAGACGCTCAACCAGTTGCTCGGCGGACCACCGTCGGGACCCGGATCAGCCCAGACGTACCAGTCCCGCCGCTCGGCATCCCGGGACGACCGGGACTCGACGAACCACGGATGCTGATCGGACGTGTGGTTCGGCACGAAGTCGACGATCACCCGGAGCCCATGGGATCGGCACGCGGACATGAGCTCCTCGAAGTCCTCGAGGGTGCCGTACTCGGGTGCGACGCCCGTGTGGTCGACGACGTCGTACCCGAAATCCCTCTGGGGGGACGGGTAGAACGGGGAGAGCCAGACGGCATCGACCCCGAGGACATCCGCGAGGTACGGCACCTTGCCCGTGATGCCAGCCAGGTCGCCGATCCCGTCGCCGTCCGCATCGGCGAAGCTGCGCGGATAGATCTGGTACACGACGGCGGACTGCCACCACGGCGACTCGGGCATGCCCGCAGGCTATCCGTTTCGGCGGCCCGGTCGAGGGGCGCACGGAGCCCATCCAGCCCGTAGTCTCTGCCCATGCAGCCCTTCCGCTACGGCGTGATCGGTACCGGAATGATGGGTATCGAACACATGATGAACGTCCACCACATCGAGGGAGCCGAGGTCACGGCGTATGCCGACCCCCACGAGCGATCACGCGTCCAGGCGCACACGATCGCGCCGGAGGCGCAGGGATTCGAGGACCACCGCGACCTCCTCGACTCCGGCCTCTGCGATGGGGTGGTCATCGCCACTCCCAACTTCACGCACGTCGACGTGCTCGGGGACGCGCTGCGGACCGACCTCAACATCCTCGTGGAGAAGCCCCTGTGCACCACGGTCGAAGACTGCCGAACCGTGGTCGAGGCAGCAAAGGGTCGCGACGCGGTCACCTGGGTCGGTCTCGAGTACCGGTACATGCCTCCGGTCGCCCGGTTGATCGACGAGGTCCACGGGGGCGCAGTGGGCAACCTGAGAATGCTCGCCATCCGCGAGCATCGCTTCCCGTTCCTCCCCAAGGTGCACGACTGGAACCGCTTCAGCGAGAACACGGGCGGGACGCTCGTCGAGAAGTGCTGCCACTTCTTCGACCTCATGAACCACATCATCGGGGAGGACCCGGTGCGGGTCATGGCGTCGGGTGCCCAGGACGTGAACCACCTCGACGAGGAGTACGACGGACGCATCCCCGACATCCTCGACAACGCGTACGTGGTCGTGGAGTACGCAGGCGGCGAGCGAGCCATGCTCGACCTCTGCATGTTCGCCGAGGCAACCCATAACCAGGAGGAGATCGTCGCCGTGGGCGACAAGGGGAAGGTCGAGGCACTCATCCCCGAGGACATCGTCCGCATCGGCACACGCGGCACACACTTCATCGGCGACGTCGAGGCCCACGAGGTCCACGACGATCGGATCACCTACATGGGCCACCACCACGGCTCGAGCCAACTCGAGCACATGGACTTCATCGCCCTCTGCCGGGGCGAGCTCGACGACGGCCCGAAGGTCTCGATCGAGGACGGCCTCCTGTCGGTTGCCATAGGCGTCGCCGCCCACAAGAGCATCGACGAGAGGCGTTGGGTCGCGATGGACGAGGTGCTTGGCTGAGCCAGCGATCAGCCTTCAGTCGCCAGCCATCAGCGAAGGGCCCCCACACTGCGGGGGCCCTTCTTCAGTTCATCCTGACAACTGACAACTGACAACTGATGACTGATGACTGTCTCAACCCTTGACTGACCCCGCCAGGATCCCTCGGACGAAGAATCGCTGGAGGGCGAAGAACACCACGATCGGCACGAACGCCTGGACGAACGCGCCAGCAGCCAGCAGGTGCTCACGGATGCCGAACTCACCCGCCAACGCAGCGATCTTGATGGTCGCGGGAAGCGCATCGGGATTCGCCCCGATCATTGTGATCGCGATGAGGTAGTCGTTCCAGGTCCAGAGGAACTGGAAGATGGCGAATGCCGCCAGCACCGGGACGGAGAGCGGGACCACGAGTCGCCAGAACGATGTGAAATGGTCTGCGCCATCGATGAACGCCGACTCGAACACGTCCTTCGGAAGCCCACTGATGTAGTTGTGGAGCAGGAAGATCGCGAACGGCAAGCCGAACCCGGAGTGGGTGAGCCACACCGCCGTCACCGTCCCGGCCAGGTCGAGGTCGGGAAACAGCGTGATCGTCTTGTCGAAGAACGGGATCGTCCAATGGGCACCCCCGGAATACATCTGGAGGAGCGGAATGAGCGCCGTCTGCAACGGGATCGCCATGAGCGACACCGTGCCGATGAACAGCCAATGCCGGCCCTTGAAGTCGATCCATGCGAACGCGTACGCCGCGAAGGCCGCAATGGCGATCGGGATGATCGTTGCGGGAATCGCGATTGCGAACGAGTTCAGGATCGCATCCCACAGACCACCAGCAATCGTCGGCTCGAGCACCTCGCGGTAGTTCGCGATGGTGAGCTCGTCGATCTGGGTCTGCCAGAAGCCGGTGGTCCGCTGGGCCTCCTGGTCCCTGAACGAGTTCACGAACAGGGAGAAGGTCGGGAGGCTCCACAACACCACGATGATCCAGAGGATCCACGTCGGAAGCGATCCGAGCACCCGGTGGATGCGGGGACCGAGGCCGCTCTCGTTTTCTGTCACGAGTGCCATCAGGCCCCCCCCTCCTGCATCCGGCGGATGTTGATGTACATCACGGGCAACACCGAGACGAACAGGACCACGGCGACCGCAGACCCGACTCCGAAGTTGGACTCGGTGAACGCCTTCTGCCACATCTCATTGGCGAGGACCTGCGTGTCGAAGTTGCCATTCGTCATCACCTTCACGATGTCGAACACCTTCATGACGAGGACGATGAGTGTCGTGACCACCACGCCGATCGTCGAGGCGATCTGCGGGATCGTGACACTCCAGAACGTCTGGCCCTCGGTGGCACCATCCACCTTGGAGGCTTCGATGAGCTCGGCGGGGACCGCCTTGATCGAGGCAGACATGATGACCATTGCGAACCCGGTCTGGATCCAGATCAACACCACCATCAACCAGAAGTTGTTGAAGGGTGAGGTCTGGAGGAAGAAGATCGGCTCGGGGAAGAATCCGTTCTCCGTCTGGACCACACCACCAATCCCCGAACCCTCCCAGAGCCGCCACGCCAACCACACCGGCGGCAGGGTGGCGAGGAAGCTACCGGCGGCAAGCCCGTTCTCACGAGCGGCGAGGCCCCGGTAGGCAAGGTACGCAAGGGCAGCGGCAAAGGCCACGAGGATCACGGTGAGCACCATGCGCCCCGTGCCGCCCTCGGTGCTGATCTTCCCCAGCCACACCCAGGGCGTGTTGAGGATGCCGGTCTGATCCTTCTGGATCGGGCGGGCGATGTACATGAATCGCCAGATGATGCCGGCACCCACGAAGGAGATCGCCATGGGCATGAAGATCAACGACTTGGCGATGGTCTCGCTCTTCGATCGGTCCGCGAGCACGGCGATCATCAGACCCAGCGAGGTCGCGAGGCCGACCACGCCGACCACCCACCACAGGTTGTTGAAGATCGTCCCTCGGAGTGTCGCGAAGGCACCGAAGAACAACAGGAAGACCCCGACACCGACCGAACCCATCGTCGATGGTGTCCAGTCCACCGCATGGCCACCCGTACGGGCCGAGACAGCGGCGAAGATGAGCGCAGCAGCCAACAAGAGGAAGCCGATGAGCACCGGCCACGTCGCTGCGATCTCGAACGCTCCTGCGTCCTCGGCGGGCTCGGATAGGTAGTTGAGCACGAACCCGACGGCGAGCAGGAGCGCAGCGCTCCCGCCCAGTCCCACCGAGACCATGCTCGGCGGGTTCCCCCGCTTGCGAGCGGCGAACCACGAGAGGACCAAGCCGACTGCGCCGAGGAAGGCGCCGACGATGAAGAGGTTCTGGGTGAACATGTACGCCCAGTCCTCGATCTTGAAGATGCCCGGATCGGTGAAGATCGTGACGAAGTTCTGGTAGCCCACGAACTCGACGCTTCGGGCGTTGAGGAGGGAGAGCCAGATCGTCCTGATCGTCGGGATGATCAGCGAGACGGAGATGAAGAGGATCGCTGGGAAGAGGAAGATGGTCGCCCGAGAGTTGACCGCGATCTCCTCACGCCTGACGTACCCGGCTGCCCCGGTGATCGCCACACGGGTACCGAGACCCAGTCCGAGCAAGCCCATGGCGGCGATGGCCTCGACCGCGGTGCCGCCGCCGATCGTCGGCACCAGCCATGCGCCGACCAGCCAGCCAATGGTCGCAAGGTCGATGGCTCTGCGGAGCGCACTCCCGCTCCCGATGAGGCCCAGCCCGTATCCGACCACGGCGCCGCCGATCGGCCAAACGAGCAGCGGGATGATGCGCAGGGCCGGGTACGCCGCCTCTGCGAGGAAGACGCCGTGCATGGCGCCCACGAGGAGGCCTCCGCCTCCGCCGACGAGCAAGCGCTTCGGCATGCCCTCGGTCCCCGAGAGCAGCCCGGCCACGGCTGCTCCTGCGACGATCGCAACGAGCACGTAGAGCCACGCGCTCACCCCGGACTCGCCTTCGGGGTAGGAGAACTGCCAGATCGAGACGCGGTTCCCGGCCAGAAGACCGGCGGTCAAACCGCTGATGAGGCCACCGGTCACCATTGAGAACCAGGACCAGTTGCGTCGGGCGAGGTCGAACCACTTGTTGGCACCGATGAAGAGCACACCGGACGCCACGATGGCGATGACCACTCCCCACAGCGTGCTGAGCACCTTCTCCAAGGACTCCTCCAATCCCTAGACAGCAGAGGGGGGGATGCCGGAGCATCCCCCCCTCCACACTAGGGAACCGAAACGGTTCGTGTCGGACTACGGCCAGGTGGCGTCGATCGCCGCCGTCGCGTCCTCCACGGACTTGTCTCCGTTCACGGCCGAGGTGCCCTCGGACCAGAACGAACCGGCGCCCACGGCTGCGGGCATGAGGTCCGAGCCGTCGAAGCGGAACACGTCAGCGTTGAGCAGGATCGAGATGAGGTTCTGCTCGAACGGGTTCCACAGGCTGAGGTCCACACCCTGAGCAGCACTCAGGAAGCCGGAGTTCACTCCGCCACCGCCGAGGATCTCGGCCTGTGCGGCCTGGCGAAGGTTCGCGAACTCGGGCGTCGCCATGTACTCCATCACGGCCCACACCTCAGGGGCATCGCGGAACGCGACGGCCTGGGTACCGGCGCCGAGCACCGGCTTCACATCACCGACGGCCGGGAAGTAGAACACGTCCACCGCGCCCTCGGACCCGTCGGCCACCGGAGTGCCCTCTGGGAAGAACGCCGAGAAGAACGAGGCCTGACGGTGCATGAGGCAGTCGCCGGCGACGAGGGGGTCACCATTGGCACCGAACGCCGTAGCGGCGATCGTGCCACCGGCTGCGAAGACCGCACCCGGGGTGTTCCACAGGTCGAGGATCTCGGACCAGATGGCCTGCATCGCAGGATCGGAGAACGGCGTCTCGCCCGCGACCCAGGAGTCGTAGTACTCCGGGCCCTCGAAGCGAAGCGTGAGGTCCTCGACCCAGTCGGTGAAAGCCCACCCGGTGGCGCCGCCGGACTCGATGCCGACGCACCACGGGGTGTTGCCGTCGGCGATCATCTGGTTCGTGAGTGCCTTGAGCTCGTCCCACGTCTGCGGGATGTCATAGCCGTTGGCCTCGAACTGCGCCGGCTGATACCACACCAGCGACTTCAGGTCAGCCTTGTTCGGGACGCCCACCAGAGCACCGTCCACCGTCGCGAAGGACGTGAAGGCACCCCAGTACTCGCTCACCGTGGCGGCAACGGAATCCGGAAGCGGGTAGATGTACCCCTCGCGGGCGAAGTCTGCAACCTTGCCCGGCTGCGGGACGATGCCGATGTCGGGGGCATTGCCACCCTGCACCTGGGCATTGATGTTGTCCGAGAAGTCACGAGACCCCGCATAGGTGATCTCGATCCCGGTCTCCGCCGAGAAGGCATCCATCGCTGCGATGAAGCCGCCGGCTTCCGCATCGGTGGACTCAGGGCCCGCTACCGATACGGACGTACCGGCGAGGTCCATCGGAGCCTCGGTGTCCATCGGAGCCTCCGTGTCCATCGGAGCTTCGGTGTCGTCCGGGGCATCGGTGTCATTCGGGGCCTCGGTCGCTGCCGGGGCCCCGGTGTCCGCCGGGGCCTCGGTGTCGTCTGCGCTGTCGCCGGAGCACGCGGCTGCGACGAGCGCAAAGACGGTGAGCACTGCAAGCAGCTTCCACCATCGTTTGGTCATGTTTCCTCCTGTCGTTTGGGGAAGGAGAAACTCCCTCCTCAGAACACCGCACCACACGGGACGTGGGCCGCGGTGAGTTCATCCTACGCAGACCTTCCCGCCCAGCGCAGGGCGGGTCAACGACGCCAGAGATCGCGGTTGAAGAGGATGAGGATCGGGAGGATCTCGAGCCGGCCCACCACCATGAGGGCGCTGAGGATCCACTTGCCGAGGTCCGACACGCCTGCGTAGTTGCCTGCGGGCCCCACCTCTCCCAGGCCCGGGCCGACGTTGCCGAGCGACGACGCCACCGCCGAGACCGTGTCGACGAGGGCAAGGTGCCCGCCGGTGATCCACTCCACCACCGAGAGCAGCAACGTCCCGGTCATGAAGGCGAACATGTAGAGGAGGAAGAAGGTCTGGATCGCCTCGACGATGGCATCGGGCACGGCCTTCTTGTCGACGCGGGTCACGAACACACCACGCGGGTAGATGAGTCGCCGCACGTCCATCCGAGAGGCGATGGAGAGCACCTCGAGCCGGTACACCTTCACCGAACCCGACGTCGATCCCGCCATGCCGCCGATGAACATCATCCCAACGATGCCCACCTGGAGCGCCGGCTCCCAGAGGGCGAAGTCCGCGGTGCCATAGCCGGTGGTCGTGATGATCGTCGCCGCGGTGAACAAACCGGTTCGGATCGTCTCCTCGATCTCACCGTTCCACTGGGCAACGGTGATGGCGAGCGCAGCGATGACCGTGATCCCGAAGTAGAGCCGGAACTCGGCGCTGCGGAAGTGGACGAGTGGCTCCTTGAGCCACTTGAAGTGGAGGGAGAAGGAGGCACCGGCAAGGACCATGAAGACGATCACCACCCATTGGGCATAGGCCGAGTAGGCGCCCAGGGAGCCGGGATTGGTACTGAACCCGCCGGTGGACATCGTGGTGAACGAGTGGTTGAGCGCCTCGAAGAACGTCATGTCCCCCGCCCACAGGAGCACCAGCTCGGCGAGGGTGAGCACGAGGTAGACCAACCAGAGCCGCTTCGCCGTCTCGCGGAACCGAGGGGTGAGGCGGTCAGGTGTCGGCCCGGGGCTCTCTGCCCTGGCGAGCTGGACAGCGCCCATGCCGAGGAGGGGGAGGATTGCGACGGAGAGCACGATGATCCCCATACCGCCCATCCACTGGGTGAGCGACCGCCAGAAGAACATCGCATGGGAGAACGTCGCGAATTCGACTCCACCCATGATCGAGGCGCCGGTGGTGGTGAATCCCGCGGCCGCTTCGAACACGGCATCGCTCACACTGGTGATGGACCGCGTGAGTACGTACGGCAACGCCCCGAACAGGACCATGAGGATCCACGAGAGCCCCACGGCGGCGAACCCTTCCCGGGTGGTGAGCTCCCCGGGCCGGGGGAAGGCCCGCCACAGGGTCACTCCGAACGCGACCGTGATGGTCCCGGCGAACGCGATGCCGACCGCGTCGGACCACTCCTGGTAGAAGGCCCCGACCACCACGGCGGAGAACATGGCTGCGCCGGAGGCGGCGACCACAGCGCCGACGACGTGGAGGAGGTGGCGGAAGCGCACCGGTCAGCCCGAGAGCGCCTCGGCGGCGGCGATCCCCTCGGGCAGGGAAATGACGATGAGGTGATCACCCTGCTCGATCATCGTGTTCCCTCGGGGCACGAACGCCAACCCGTCGCGCTGGACCCCGCCAATGATGACCGACTTCGGCAGCCCCAACTCCGACAGGCATTTCCCCACCGCAGGGCTGTCGGGGCCGACCTCGAGCTCGATCGCCTCTGCGTCGGAACCCGGGATCGTGATCGCCGAGTGGATGACGCCCCGGCGGATGAAGCGGAGGATCTCGTTTGCGGCCGAGAGGCGTGAACTCACCGTGGCGTCGATGCCTGATCCGCCCAACAAGCCGACGAGGTCAGTGTCGTTGAATCGGCAGATGACCTCTCCGGCACCGAGCGCCTTCGCCACCAGGCAGGCCAGCAGGTTCTCGCCGTCCCACCCCGTGAGGGCCAACACGGCATCGCCCTCGGTGACCCCGGACTCCCGGAGCACGCCGGGATCGGTCGGATCGCCGCAGACGACGACCACATTGGGCAGGTCCTCGGCGAATCGACGGCATCTCGCCGGATCGGCGTCGATGAGGGTGGTGTGGACCCCGCGTTCGCTGAGCATCTCAGCCGTCATACCCGCAAGCCTCGTCCCTCCGAGTACGAAGACCTGGTCGGCCGGCTGCTCCGTGAGGCCGAGGAGTTCGAAGGGGGCCTTCACCTTGTCGGACTCGGCGAGGAGCAGGACGTGGTCGCCCGCCTCCAGGGTGGTCGCCCCGCGTCCAATGAGGGTGTCGCCCCTGCGCACCACAGCGGCGATGAGCCAGTGCCATCCCTCCATCTGGGTGCGGAGGTCGGCGAGCGACGCCCCTGCAGCAGGAGAGTCGTTCCCGAGGTAGGCGCCGACGAGAACGAGCCCGCCGTCGGCGAACTCAACCATCTCGGCGACGTGGCCAGTGTTCGCGAGCACGAGCAGGTCACGGGCGGCCGCCTCGCCCGGGTCGATCACGAGGTCGACTCCGAGCGCCTCCACCTCAGCCTTGAGTTCTGGATCCTCGACCCGCGCGACCCTGCGGGGGATGCCGAGCTTGGCCGCCGCGGTGCATGCGAGGACGTTCACGGCGTCGGACGAGCTCACCGCAACGAGGAGGTCCGCCTCACTGAGGCCCGCCTGCTCGAGCGTGGCGGCAGAGGCGCCGTTTCCGGTGATGACGAGTGCGTCGAGTGAGGACTGCACCTGGGCGGCACGAACGGGATCCGACTCGATGACCACCACGTCTTGGCCTTCGAGCGAGAACCGTTGCGCGAGGTATGAGCCGACGGCGCCCGCCCCGACGATGACGATCTTCATGAGGTTGAGCAGGTTAGGCACCTGCGACCACCCCGACTTCCCGGGCCGGACCACCCCACGCCTGCGAGCGCCGTGACGCAGGCGCACGCCGCCTGTTGACGAGGCACCCAAGGAGACATAGGGTGCCCGCATTGCACGATTTCGTTTTCGTGTAATGCGTCACATACTCGCGACGGAAGGGCTCACCATGACCCTCGACGTACTCGCCCTCCTCCTCGTCTTCGGGGCGGCCCTCGGGGGCGGCTGGGTTGCGAACCGACTCGGTTACCCGGCCATCCTCGGTGAACTCGTCGGCGGCATCGTCCTCGGCCCTCCGGTCCTCGGCCTCCTCGAGTCGAACGACGCGATCAACGTGATCGGGAAACTCGGGATCGTGTTGCTCATGCTCTACATCGGGCTCCACCTCGATCCCGGCGACCTCGGCAAGGCGGCCAAGCCCGCCGCGTGGGCCTCACTCGGAGGCTTCGTCGTGCCTGCAGGCCTCGGGTTCGGCCTCATGGTCGCCGCGGGGTACGACCCCATCCCCGCGACCTTCGTGGCAGTTGCGATGGGGGTGACGTCGCTCGCGACCAAGTCGCGCATCCTCGTCGACCTCGGCATCCTCAACACCCGCATCGCCCATGTGCTCATGGCTGGCGCCCTCTTCTCGGACGTCGCCGCTCTCATCGTCTTTGCTGCCGTCCTCGGACTCGGCGCCACCGGGACGTTCGCTGCGGGAACCATCGCCTTCGCCGGCCTCCAGGCGCTCGCCTTCCTCGTGGCCGCATGGTGGGTGGGCACCCGCATCCTCCCCCGACTGGGAGCACTCCTCCAGCAGCGCCGGGTCGACAACGGAGCCCTCCTCCTCCTCGTGATCATGGTGGGCCTCGTGTTCGCCGCCGGCGCCGAACTCGCAGGGCTCCACTCGATCCTCGGGGCGTTCCTGGCGGGACTCTTCATCAAGGAGGGGGTGCTCTCCCACAACCGGCTCCATGAGGTTGAGGCGAAAGCGAAGATCCTCTCAGTCGGCGTCCTCGCCCCGATCTTCTTCGTCACGGCCGGTTTCAAGGTCTCCTTCGACATCTTCACCGAGCAGGCATGGCTCCTCACCGGCGTCGTCGTGTTCGCCACGGTCGGCAAGGTGTTCGGGACCGCAGTCCTCTACCGAGTGGGCGGGAACAGCTTCCGCGAGGGGGTCGCCGTCGGCGCCGGGATGAACGGTCGAGGAGCCGTCGAGATCATCGTCGCAGAGTTGGCGCTCGAGGCCGGACTCATCGATGCGACGGTCTTCTCGATCCTCGTCTTCATGGCCATCTTCACCACGGCGACCGTGCCGGTCCTGCTCACCCGAGCCGTCGAGTGGCTGAAGCGCCATGACCAACTCGTCGCAGACGAGCGCGATCGCACGGTCATCGTCGGCGCCGGACCAGTGGCACGGGAACTCGCGCTCCACCTCGGTTCCGAGACGGTCGCGCTCATCGACCCCAACGCCGACCACTGCCGGGCTGCGGAACGTCGGGGCCTCACCGTGCTCAAGGGGAGCGCCCTCGAGGAGGAGCTCCTCGAGGAGGCAGGTGCGGGGAGGGCACGCCTCCTCGTCGCCGCGACCGCAAACGCCGAGGTCAACCTCCTCGCCGCACGGCTTGCAGGTCGCCGATTCGGAGTACCCGAACTCCACGTCGCCCTCCCCGAGGATGCGCCGTCATCCCTCCTCCGGATGCTCGACGAGGTCGGCGGACACCTCCTGTTCTCCCGCCAGGCCGACCTGCCGGCCTGGGACGCCAACATCGAGCAAGGACGCGTCGAAGAGCTCACGTACACGGTTGCGGAGCCCGAGGCTCTCCTTGCACGGGGGTCGGCCGTCCTCCACGACCGGGCAACGACGGTGAGCCTCCCCCTCGTCATCGAGACGAAGGTTGGCGTGGTCCTGTTCACCGGTGACCACGAGCTCGGACCGGAGGACCGGGTCATCGCGCTCGGGAAGCCGAGCTCCCAGCCGCGCCGAACCCTCCCCGAACTCGACGCGGTCGACTGACCGACCCCTCAATCCGGGAGGTCGGCGCCGAGCGCCGCGGCCACCAAACGCTCGAGGTCGGCGACCTGGGACCGCACCTCTTGCACCGTGGTGAACTGGAGCACGTGGACAAAGACCACACGCGGGTCGTCGGTCAGTTCCACCGTCAGGGTGCCCGGCGTAAAGGTGATGGCGTTCGACACGAGGAGCGCCACGAAGATCGAGTCGGAGCGCAGGGGGACCGCAACGATCGCCTCGCGGATGCCCTTGTGGCCGGGGGTGAGCACCTGTCGGGCGACGCGGAGATTGGAGACGACCACCATCCAGAGGTAGCGGACGAGGAACACGACGACCGGCCAGGGCCGCAGGCGACCCACGCCCGGCGTCGTCGTGAGGAGGAGTTCCACCGCGGTCGCAACCACCGCTCCGCCCGCGACCACCGAGGGGCTCAGGTCGGCCCAAAGCACCACCCAAATACCCAGGAGCAGCACCCAGCGGAGGAAGGAGAACCGCGACGTGGTCCTGCCGACGACCTGGAGCGGCTGGGGACGGGCATCGGCGAGGTCGTCGTGCACGAGCCCGGGTGCCTGGCCGGCGAAGTACGCCGCACGGCCGAGCATGTGTCCCGAGATGGGGGCGGTGCCGAACAAGAACACGGCGAGGAGGAGGCCGACGGCGAAGAGGCCCCACCCCGTGGACGCAAGGCCCACCCCGATCGCAATGAGGGCAAGTCCGAGCGAGGCCGACTTCGTGGCCGCATGCATCCGCGAGAGCGTGGTCGGGAACGTCACCACCCCGATCGCGGCAAGGGCGCTCAGCGCACCTCCCGCCAGCATGAGCACGGCACCGATGGCATCCGCAACGATCATTCGGCGTCCCTCCACTCGATGAAACGGGCCACGATGATCGTTCCGGCGAAGGCAACGAGCGTGACGACGATCAACACGGGCACGAGGAGGTCCTCCTCTGGATGGCCCGCTGTGGCGATGCCGCCGGCGAGGAGGAGCAGGAGCAGGTCGAGGGCGATCATCCGATCGGTGAGTTGGGGTCCCCGAACGATCCGCACGAGGGCCGCGAGTCCCGCAATGCCGAGGACGACCTGGACGGCGAGCACGATTCCCTCCATCACGCGCTCCCCAACACAGCGGTGATGTACACCGAGGGATCGAGGAGCTCCGCGGCTGCGCGGATCGACAGGTCGGCGATGGGCTGGGCGAACAGCGCAACCCCGAGGCTCAGCAGGACGACCGCCACGGTGGCGAACACCATCCCGCGCCCGGCGGGACTGCCTTCGGCTCCCTGCGGGCCCCAGAACGTCGCGCTCCAGATCTTCGTCATCGAATAGAAGGTGAGGATGCTCACCGCGAGGCTCACCGCCACGATGACTCCCCGACCCAGGGCGATCCCCTCCTGGACGAGCGCCAACTTCGCCACGAACCCGCTGAACGGCGGGATTCCGGCGAGGCTGAGGGCGAGCGGGAGGAAGAGCAGGGCCACCACCGGACGCCGATGGAGCAAGCCACCCGTTCGGTCGAGCGCTCCGGTGCCGTGCTCCGACTCGACGATCCCTCCCACGAGGAACAGGCCGGTCTTCACGATTATGTGGTGGGAGATGTAGAGGATCGCCGCCCCGAGGCCCGCCACGGAGAGGAACCCGAGCCCCATCACCATGTACCCGATCTGGCTCACGATGTGGAAGCTGAGGATCCGCTTCACGTCGTTCTGGGCGATCGCGCCGAGGACGCCCACGAACATGGTGAGGCCTGCCACGGTGAGGATGAGCGTCGACGGGCCCTCCTGGGGGAAGAGGAGCGTCTGGGTACGGATGATCACGAAGACACCGACCTTCGTGAGGAGGCCGGCGAAGATCGCCGTCACCGGCGTCGGTGCGGTCGGGTACGAGTCCGGCAGCCACATGAAGAGGGGGAAGACGGCAGCCTTGATCCCGAAGACCACGAGCATGAGGAGGCCGAGGGCGGTCCGCACGGTCGCATCGACGTCCCCGAGCCGCACCGCCAGGTCTGCGAGGTTCATCGTGCCGGTGAGGCCGTACGTGAAGGCGATGATCACGAGGAAGAGCGCCGAGGCGAGCAGGTTCACGACGACGTAGCTCATGGTCGCCCGGATCTCCCCCGACCCTGTCTTCGGCGTGAGGAGCACGTAGCTGGCGACGAGCATCACCTCGAAGCCGACGAAGAGGTTGAAGAGGTCTCCGGTGAGCAACGAGATGGCCACCCCCGCTGCGAGCACCTGGTACTTGGAATGGAACCACCAGTCGAGGGCGTCGCGGCCGAGCTGGGCCATGGCGTAGACGAGCACGGCGAAGAGCATCGATGCCGAGACCGTGAGCACGATGGCCGAGAACCGGTCGGCCGCGAGGGTGATCCCGCTCGGCGCCGCCCAGCCGCCGAGTTGGGCGACCACGGGACCGCTCCGGTCCGTCTCGAAGATGAGGGTGATCGCGACGGCGAGGACGGATCCGACCCCCACGAGCGCGACGATGCGCTGGAACCACAGTCGGCGACCGACCAAGGCAGCCAGGCCCGCACCGAGCAGCGGAACGGCGATCGCAGTGGGCAGGAGCCAGCTCATGGCATCGCTCCCTCGACATCGTCATCGGCGGGCTCCATCGCCTCTCCGGACTCGCCAGCGATCCGGCGATCCTCGAGATCGTCCTCGACGGCGTCGCTCCCGGTGAGGACGAAGCTCCGGAGGGCGAGGGCGAGGAGGAAGGCGGTGACCCCGAACGAGATCACGATCGCGGTGAGCACCATCGCCTGAGGGAGCGGATCTGAGATGCCATCGGGCCCCACTGCCCCCTTCACCACCGGCGCGATGCCACGACGCCCGCTCAGGATGATGAGCAGGTTCACGCCGTGCGAGATGAGCGCCAGGCCGATCACGATCCGGGTCAGGAGCCGTTGCTGGATGAGGTAGGTCCCGATCCCGAACAACACGGCGACGACGACGAGTCCGATGAGACTCATGCGCCGTCCTCGCTCGCCAAGGCACGGACGAGGCCGAGCGCCATCCCGACCACCACGAGGTACACGCCGGTATCGAACGCGAGCGCCGACACCACCTTCACCTCGCCCAGCAGCGGGATGGTGAACTTCACGTACCCCGACTCCAGGAAGTCGGCTCCCACGACGAGGGAGGCGAAGCCGGTGCTCGCCGCAAGGACGAGGCCGACGCCCAGCAGGGCGGACGCACGAACCGGGAGGACCCTGTGCACGGTCTCCTGGCCACCCGCTGCCCACGCAAGGATCACGGCAACGCCGGCGACGAGTCCTGCGGCGAACCCTCCGCCGGGGTGGTTGTGGCCCACGAAGAGCAAGTACGCCGAGAACATGAGCAAGGGGCCGGCGACCGTGACGGCACCGTGCTCGAGGATCGGGGATCGACGTCCGAGCCTCATTGGTCTTCCTTCCGGAGCACGGGCACGACGAGTGCGGCGGCCCCCAGCGTGGCTGCCACCAGCACGGTGATCTCACCCAGGGTGTCGAAGCCTCGGAAGTCCACGAGGATCACGTTCACGACGTTGCCGCCCTGGGCCTCCGGGTAGGACTCGGCGAGGTAGGTGTCCGAGACGGGCTGCTCGGGCTGGACACTCGACGTGATGAGCCCTCCGACGAACACGAATGCTGCGACCGAGACGGAGACGAGGATCTTGGAGACCCGCGGGCTCCGCGGCACGGTGAAGTCGGCGGGCAGGTACCGGAACACGAAGGCGAAGAGGGACACGCCGAGGGTCTCGACGAGGAGCTGGGTGAGCGAGAGGTCCGGCCCGCCGAGCAGCCCGTACAGACCCGCCACGCCGTACCCCACGGCACCAACGAGGAGCACTGCTGCGAATCGACGGCGAACGGTGAGGAGTGTCACGGCGGCGACGACCACCACGACGCCGAGCAGCAACTCGAGGGGGGTCCCGACCTCAGGGAGATCGATGGTGGGCCCGCCGCCGAGGAACGCCGTCGAGGGCACGACCACCGCCGTTGCGGCGATGAGGGCGAGGTAGAACGGAAGCGATCCGTTCTGGATGAGCGACGACGTCCTGTCCGAGAAGGAGAGGAGCCCCGCCACGAAGCGCCGGAACGCCCCTTCGCCGGAAGGAAGACGGCCAGAGACACGGGAGACCCCGGAAATGGCCGCGTCGAGGAGCTGTCGGCGCCACACGAGGAGTGCACCGAGGGTGAGGGACCCAAAGGACCACGCCAACGCCGGCACGAGGCCCGGCCATGGGACGAGCTTGCCCGATGCCTCGCCGTAGACCACCTCGGCGGCATCCTTCATCAAGGGATAGAGCACGCCGGGGAAGAAGCCCAGGACGAGGCCACCGAGCGCCAGGGAGAGAGGAACCCAGAGCAACGCGGTGCGGGGGGTGTGCGCCTCGGTCCCAGCGGGTTCGTGGTCGGGATGATGCGGTCCGAAGGCCCCCAGCAGGAAGCGGCCTGTGTAGGCAACGGTGAGCACCGAGGCGAGCGCGGCCGCTGCGATGAGCCACACGTCGAGATGGAGCAGGCCATCGAACGCCGCCTCCTTGGCGGCGAAACCGAAGGTGAAGGGGATCGCAGCCATCGAGGCTGCCGCGAGGATGCCTGCAGCCGCCACGGCCGGCATGGATCGGAGGAGTCCCGACAGCCGACGCAGGTCGCGGGTGCCCGCCTCGTGGTCGATGGCGCCCACGACCATGAAGAGCGACGCCTTGAACATGGCGTGTGCGAGCAGCAGGGCAAGGCCCCCGAACAGCAGCTCCGGTGATCCCGCACCGATGAGGAGGAAGAGGAAGCCGAGCTGCGACACGGTGCCGTGGGCGAGCATGAGTTTGAGGTCGGTCTGCTGGAGGGCACGCCACCCGCCGATGACCATGGTGGCGAAGCCGATCGCAAGGACCGTCCCCTGCCACCAATCGGTCGAGGCCTCTGCGGCGGGGGCGAGGCGTCCGACGAGGAAGATACCGGCCTTCACCATCGTGGCCGAGTGGAGGAACGCGCTCGCCGGGGTCGGCGCGGCCATGGCCCCCGGGAGCCACGCATGGAACGGGAACTGGGCTGACTTGGTTGCGGCGCCCAGCAGGACGAGCACCCATGCAAGTCCGATGAGCGAGGTCGCCTCGGGCGGCGACGCCACGATCTCGGAGAGGTGGTAGGTGCCCGTGGCGGAGCCCAACAGGACGAGCCCACCGAGCATTGCCAGGCCACCGGCCCCCGTCACGAGCGCAGCATGAAGGGCGGCGGATCGGGCCTGGGCCTTCTCGTCGTCGTACCCGATGAGCAGGTAGGACGTGATGGTTGTGAGCTCCCAGAAGAAGAACACCGACAGGAGGTGGTCGGAGGCGACCAGGCCCACCATCGCCCCGGCGAAGAGCGTCATCGTCCCGGCGAACGTCGCGACCTTCGGGGAAGGCCCGAAGTACCGATACGAGTAGAGGAAGATCGCCGTGCCGGCGACGCCCACCACCCCGAGGAAGAGGAGGGCATAGGCATCCACCTTGAAGTCGAGCACGAGTTCGAGGCTCGGCACCCACTCGAGGACCTCGACGACCGGGGAACCATCGAGCACCTCGCGGCCGTTCGCGGCCACCCAGGCGACCGTCGCCACCGGACCCAGCGCTGCCACGAGGAACGCCGCGCGCCCGACGCGACGCCGTCCGGCGAGGAGCGTACCGGCAAGGAGGGCATGCCACAGGAGGAGAGAACTCATGTCACGAATTACTTTACACGAATTTGTATACGTATATAGACTGTGGATCAGTCATGACCGACTTCCGCCAGACCTCGCAATGGACGTTCCTCACGAACCACTCCCATGTGCTGCTCTGCATCGCCGCAGATCCCGACGTGCGACTTCGTGACGTCGCCGCGAAGGTCGGCATCACCGAGCGGGCCGCCCAACGCATCGTTGCGGAGCTCGAGGCAGCAGGGTACCTGTCCCACGTGAGGGTCGGGCGACGCAACCACTACGAGGTCCACGCGCACCAGCCGCTGCGCCACCCCCTCGAGGACCACCTCGCGATCGGCGCACTCCTCCAGGTCCTCGTCCACGGCGACTGACTCCTCACCACTCCCCCGCCAGCGTCGCCGCGACCACTCCACGCGCCTGAGCACGAACCTCGGGGAGACCACCGAGCCGATCGGGCCTGGCGTGGTGGCGAGCCATCCTGTGGTCCGAGGCACGCTCGTCCCGGGACCGGTCGACGAAGTCACAGGAGAGCGTCGTGAAGGGGCAGGCCTCATCCCCCGTCACCCATACGGTGTCCACCGGCCGCGCGATCAGCCCAGGATGGCGTCGACGGCGCCGAGGATCCGGTCGGCCGCCTCGACGGTGGCCCCGTGGCCCATCATCCCGATCCGCCAGATCTTGCCGGCGAAGGGGCCGAGGCCGCCTCCTACCTCGATCCTGAACTCCTCGAGGAGGCGGCGACGCGCCGTTGCGTCATCGAGGCCATCGGGGAGGAACGCCGTCGTGAGCTGCGGGAGTCGATGCTCCTCGGGTGCCAGCAGCGTGAAGCCCCGATCGACGAGGCCCGATTGGAGGTGGCCGCCAGCCTCGGCATGACGAGCCCACGTCGCTTCCAACCCCTCCTCGAGGACCATCCGAAGTCCTTCGTGGAGGGCGTAGACCATCGAGATCGGGGCGGTGTGGCGGTAGGACCTCGATGAATCGGCATCGTCCCAGTACGCCGAGAGGAGCGTGGTGTCGAGGTACCACGAGCGGATCGGGGTCGACCGTTCGCCGATCATCTCCACGGCACGATCGCTGAACGTGATCGGTGCGAGGCCCGGCGGGACGCTGAGGCACTTCTGGGTGCCCGAGTAGCACGCATCGATCCCCCACTCGTCGACGCGCACGGGTATCCCGCCGAGGCCGGTCACGGTGTCGACGAGGAGATAGGGATCCGGTCCCAATGCCGGCCGCAACTCCTCGACCGGCTGTCGAACCCCGGTGGAGGTCTCGGCGTGGACGATCCCGACCACCTTCGCACCGTGGGCTCGGGCTGCCTCCGCAAGCCGTTCGGTGGAGATGGCACGACCCCACTCGCCCTCCACGACGACCACTTCGGCACCCGCCCGGCGGGCCTCTTCGGCCATCCGAGCCCCAAAGACGCCCTTCACCCCGATCACGGCCGTATCACCGGGCTCGAGGAGATTGAACGCGGCGGCCTCCATCCCCGCGGATCCCGTACCGCTCACGGGGAAGGTGAGGCGGTTCGTGGTGAGGAACAGGTCTCGCAGACCCTGGGACACCTCGTCCATGATCGCCACGAACTCCGGGTCCAAGTGCCCCACCACGGGGAGGGCGAGTGCTTCGAGCACGGAGGGCGGCACGGGTGACGGGCCGGGACCGTGCAGGTGTCGTATGAGCGATTCGGGGGTTCTGGAACGCATGGGATGAATGTAGTGGGAGACGCGCTTCCCTCAGACTCGAGACATCGCCCCCGGCCGCGGCCAGCTCCGTATCCCCACCGTGCGACATCCACTCCTCGCTGGATCCCCCCCGGGGATCGAATGCTCCGTCATGAGCAGGTCGTGGCGGGACCTCACCTACGTCCACTGGCCCGTCGATCCCGGCCCTCGTGGCACAGGCCACCTACTGCCTTCCCGATGCGTGGCCCCGCATGTCGATCACGCAGCACGGGTCGGTGTGGATCTACGCATCGGGTCGGCGGTGGCCACGCACGGGGGCCCCGGAACTCTCGCCGTGGATCCGCCACGGCCTGCTCCCGCCCGAAGGGATGTGGGAGTCCATCGAGGGCGGGCCGCCACCCGATGTCGCGAAGTTCCGCGACGAGTTGCTCGGGCGGGAGTACGCCCGTCACCTCTATGCGAGGGTCGGGATCCGATCGGTGAAGGCGCGGCGATGCCACGGCCCTCCGGAAGAACCTCCCGCACCTCGTTGGAGTCGGGAGATGGCGTGCGTCGACGAGATGCAGGAGCTCGAAGCCCGTCGCCGTCGCCCACGCCCCAGCACCCGGCTTCCCGCGAGCGACCAACGAGTGCGCCTCGCGACCCTTCATCCGTGGCTCGTGCCACCCCACAAGGGTTCGGTGGCGAACTTCAGCGCATGGAGGAAGGCGGCAGGACGCTGAGGCCTAGGCCCGGCGCAAGGTGAGAGGCGCGTAGTCCCCGAGTCGGAACGAGAATCTCTCGCCTGCATCTATGGGAACCGGCGGGATGACCGAGCCGGTGATGATGACTGCGCCCTCCACGAGGTGCTCTCCGAACGCCCCCAACGTGTTCGCGACCGTGGCCACCACCTCGTCGTACCGGCCGGTGATGGCCTCGAGATCGGACGTCTCCGCGAAGGACTCACCATCGATCTCGATCACGGCGGTGAGTCCATCGATGTGGAGGCCGGCACGTGTCTCGTCGCGATCACCGAGGAGCACTCCCCGGTGGAATATGTCATCGGCGAGGATCGCCTCGACGGTCCCAGGACCGGGCACGAGGTCGACGTCAGCCACCTCGATCGCAGGGCCCACGGCGCGCACCGCGGCCCTGGCATCGTCTGGAGTCGTCCCAGAGCCGAGCGTCTCGCCGACCCACACCGCCACCTCGAACTCGACGACCCCCCTGACCCAGGACGAGGCATCCACCGTTGCCCCGTCCGTCAGCACGGTGCGATCAGTGAGGTGGCCGAGCAGCGGCGCCTCGATCTCCATGAGCTGGAGCGACGAGGGTGCTCCGAAGCCAACCTTCCACCCGATCGGGATCGCGCCTTCTGCGAGCTCGCCCCTCCGTCGAGCGAGTTGGCGCAGGAACCCGGCACGGACCCGAGGGTCGTCCCAGGGGTTCAGGAGTGCGCCTCGGGGTGCACCTCATAGCCACTCGCCTCAAGCGACCCGGCTCCGTTCCACCCCCAGACGAGCACCACGTCCTCATCACCCGTGTTGTCGAAGCCGTGCCACTTCCCGCGGGGTGTCCAAATCACATCGCCCCTCGTCGACGGGGCGGTCCCATCATCGGTGTAGATGCGGCCGCTCCCCTGGAGCACGATGAAGAACTCATCAGCGTCATGGTGGAGGTGCCGATCGTGTTTCGCCCCGGGAGGCAGGACCGTCCACCCCAGGAGGAAATCGTCGACGCCGACACTCTCGCTTCCGACCAGGAACTGCACCTGCATGTTGACCCACCCGTCGTCCTCGCGGAGGTTGGGTACGAGCGGGACGTCCTCGAGGCGCACGCGATAGCGGTCGTTCACTCCGCCACCCCCGCCAGCATGCGGTACACGTCGAAGACGGTGACGAAGTCGCGGTGGTCGATGCCCAGCCCGCGACACGCGTTGAGGAGTTCGTTCGCGACAGCGCCGAGGGGCGCCATCGAGCCCTGGCGACGGGCCACCTCGAGTGCGAGGACCATGTCCTTCTGCTGCAGGGTGACGTCGGCGAGGGGCGTATCGGGCATGTCGAGGATGAAGGGCCCCCGGTAGCCCATCACCGGCGATGCGACGACGCTCTTCAGCATCGCATCGACGGCGACCGACCGATCCACCCCGCCCTTCTCGGCGAGGGCGACGGACTCGCAGAACACCACCATCTCGACGATCAGTGTGAGGTTGATCGCGACCTTCATCTGGACGGCGGTGCCCTGGGGGCCGATGTGGCTCACGTTCGCCCCCACGTCACGAAGCACTGGCTCCACTTTGGCGAAGTCCTCGGGGGAGCCCCCGACCATCGTCGACGCCTTCCCCTGCCGTACCGTCACCGGGCTGCCCGAGAGCGGGACGTCGAGCATCGTGAGGCCACGCTCGGCAAACGCGGCCGACACCTCCCTACTCACGAGCGGATCGATCGTGCTCATGTCCATGTACACGGCGTCGGATCCGAGTCCCTCGACGATCCCCGCGTCCCCGAGCGCGACCATGCGCACGGCCTTCGAGTCGGTGACGACCGAGAACACGAACTCGGCACCCCGCGCGGCGTCGGCTGCGGACTCGGCGACCTCCATGCCCAACGCGACGAGCGGCTCCGCCTTGGCCATCGTGCGGTTCCAGCCACGCACGCGATGACCCGCCTCCAACAGTCGGGGCACGATCACCTGGCCCATGTCCCCGAGGCCGATCCATCCGATGTCCATGTCGCGTCCTCCGCTGTAGGCGATGGCGCGACACTACCGCACCGCAGCAATCGTTTGCGGTCTACGTGGGCTCGACGATGCGAGCGACGAGTCGGTGGACCACCGGGGCGACGAGGAGCACCGACGGGAACGTGATCGGCCACGACCGCACGAACGCTCCCATCCACAGGTCGACACTGAACGCGTCGAGCCCCAGGTTGATGGCCGTGGTGAGTCCGCTCACGAGGAACGTCATGAGCCCCGAGAGAAGGAACCCGAACACCACGCTCCGCCAACGCGCCGGCACCACCTGCCACCTGCTGGTCATCGTCGCCTCTGCATGCCCCGGATCATGGCAGACCCGCTGCTGGAAGATTCCTCGGAGATTCGGTGATCCACACCTTCGCCGGCACCGTAGGACAGGTGCATCACGGCTCGAGCACTCCTCCCTTGCGCACTCATCGGGCTGTTGCGACGACCCCCTGCATCCTCCTCCCAGCCGGGGGTCGTCCGCGTTCGGTCAGGGCGAGGTCAACCACAGCACCGTGTCGCCGGCCTGCGCACGATCGAGGATCCGTCGGGGCGAATCCGTTGCCCGGATGAAGACCTGGCGGTTCCTGAGGAGGAAGAGCGTCATCGCGCCCTCCCCCATCTCTGCGCGGAGGTCCTCGACGTCGAACTCGGCGCCGAGCTTCGTCCTACGAATCTCAGCCCCGGCGTCAATCCGCTCTGCGAGCGAGGCGTACGTGGCGGTCGATCCGAACAACGTCCGGCCCCCAAAGGCCTCGGAGGGCTCTTCGATCCCCGGCCCGAGCGGACTCGCAGCCAGTCGATAGGTCTCCCCGGCCCCGAACAGCTCCGCGAAGCGTTCCGTGGCGAGCGTGTTGACCTCGTCGTTCGGCGTCATCGCCATCACCCTGCCGATCCCGGCAAGGTCGAGGTCGAGCGGCAGCTCGTGGTCGAGGAGGTTCCCGTAGTAGGTGCGCCGTCCGGCGAGTCGCGCATCGATCTCGTCCCTCCGGCTCGTCGTGGCGTGCAGCACGGCCACGCCGGACGCGGCGAGCGCATCACCGACGAACCGCTCCACGGGCCCCGCGCCGACGATGAGGATCCCCTGACTGGACTTCTCGGCGAGGCCCAGCCACCGAGCAAGCGGCCCTGCGCCGAACCCGTAGAGCAACACCGTGCCAACGATCACCGCGAACGTGATGGGCGGGAGGATCTCCCCGCCCTCGATGCCCGACTCCTCCAACTCGAGGGCGAACACCGATGCCACGGCGGCGGCGACGATGCCCCGGGGAGCGACCGCTGCGATGAAGCCGCGCTCTCGGAGGGAGAACTCCGATCCCCATGTCGCGATCCAGACGGCCAGGGGGCGGGCCACGAGGACGAGCACGAGGACGAGGCCGACGACACCAATCGAGATCTCGGACAATTGCTCGCGGGTGAGGCGGGCCGAGAGGACGATGAAGAGGAGGCCGACGAGGAGTGTCTGGATCACCTCGGAGAACTGGATGATCGGCTTGGTCCGGAGCTCCTTGCGGTTCGCGAGGGAGAGGCCGAGCACGGTGGTCGCGAGCAACCCCGACTCCTGCGCGACGAGGTCGGCGGCTGCGAACGCGATGAGTGCAGCCGTGATCCCCACGAGCGGGACAAGGCGTTCGGGGATGAGGTGCCTGCGGAGCGCCCAGCCGGTGGGGACGGCGACGCTGAGCCCTGCAAGCACTCCATCGAGGACGAAGAGACCTGCGGTGGCAAGGGCGCTGTCGGCCGGTCCATCGGCACCCACGAAGATGACCTCATAGGCGATCACGGCGAGCATCGCGCCGATCGGGTCGATCACGATGCTCTCCCACTTGAGCAACGAGGACACCGATTGCCGGGGCCTCACGCTCGAGAGGATGGGGCCGATCACGGTCGGCCCCGACACCACGAGGATCGCGCCGAGCAGGATCGAGAGGTCGGTGGGGAAGCCGAGGAACGCCGACGCCGAAAGGGCGCCGAGCGCCCAGGTGACGAGGACGCCGAGGCTCACGAGGAGCCACAACACCCGCTGGCTGCTCGCGATCTCCCGGAAGCGAAGGCTGAGGCCGCCCTCGAAGAGGATGAGTCCGACGGAGACCGACACGAGCGGCAGCAGGACGTCGCCCGCGAGGGCATCCGGGTCGAGCACCTGGAACACCGGCCCCACCAATACACCACCCACGAGGAGCACGACGATGGAGGGGATCCGCAGTCGGGCTGCGATCCATGTCGCCGCCACGGCGAGCGTGACGAGCAAGGCGATGTCGAAGACGGCGCTATCCATCGACGACGGAGGTTAGGGCGGGGAGCTCCCGGGATGGCCAGTCGCCATCGCAGGCATCCTGGCTGGGACCTCGAGGGAGCATGCGACGCTCAGGACCCGATTCGCACTCGGCTGGGGCTTCACGACCCTGCTCTCGGTGGCGATCCTGGACCTGCTCACCGGGAGTGGCTTCAACTGGTTCTACTCCATCGCCGCCGCATGGGGCATCGGGTACCTCCTCCACTCGATGCTCGTGCTGTTCCGAACCGAGGCGAGGACGTCGCGGACCAGTGGCCGAACGCAATCATCGTTGGCAGCCGGGGCGCCATCAGATGGAACGGCCCCCGAGTTCGCCGATCGGGATCTCCGAGCCGCACCTCCTGCAGGGCTGGCCATCGCGTTTGTACGCATACAGCCGCTCGTTTCCCCGAAGGTCACCGGTCGACCGGGCACCGACCTCTCCGGGGTCGACCGTGATGATCCCCCCGGACCGCTCCCCTGCCCGGAGAGGTTCCTCCGTCGCCGTCCGGAGCCGCTCGACCTGCCCTGCGTCGAGGTCCTTCGCCGGAGTGGCGGGGTCGATGTCCACCGGGAAGAGCAACTCGACCCGGTAGACGTTCCCGACCCCTGCGATCGCCTCTGATCGAGCAGCGCAGCCCCGATCGGGACGGACCTCGCGCCAAGCCGCGAGGCGCCCTCGGTACACCTCCCCTGGGGCGACCACGCCTGGACCCGCTCACCACCGAACCGCCTCGCATGGAGGCGGGCGGCACGGTGGATGACGTGACCTTCGGGCGTCGACCCCGATACGGGGCCCGCCCACCCGGCGGATGGCTACATGACGATCACGTGCTTCCCCGCCGCATGGCCGGCGGAGACCACCGCGAGTGCGACCGGGGCATCCTCGAGCGGATGGGTTCGCTCGATGACCGGTGAGATCCCACCGTCGGCGAGCATGCCGGCGAGGACGTCGAGGTCCGCTCGAGACGTGCTGGCCGTGAACGATGCGAACGAGCGTGAATCAAAGGCGGCGACCGCCTTCCGGGCGAGCGTGTGACGCAGCGGTCCGAGCACGAGGTGCTTCGGCGCGCTGATCGTGACGTTCTTCCCGGTCGGGACGAGGGTGCGACGGGTCGCCCACCAGGACCGCGTCCCGGCGTTGTCGATGAGGGCGTTGTGCTGGCCGGCTTCCTTCGTGAAGTCGACCGCCGTGTAGTCGATGACCCGCGATGCGCCGAGCGCCACCGCAGCGTCGACCTTGGTGGTGCTGCAGACCGCAGTGACCTCGGCGCCCAGCGCCACGGCGATCTGGACGGCGAAGGTCCCGACCCCTCCCGAGGCCCCGTTCACGAGGACTCGTTGGCCCGACCCGACCGCAGCGAAGTCACGCACCGCTTGGAGCGCGGTGAGCCCGGCCATCGGGGTCGCCGCCGCATCCTCGAACGAGACCCCTTCGGGGATGGGGGCGAGCCCCCGGGGATTCGCCAAGGCACGTTCGGCCCACGCTCCGGCACCGACGTTGCCGAAGACCCGGTCTCCGACGGAGAACCCTTCGACCTCGGCACCGACTGCCTCGATGACCCCGGCAACGTCGGCCCCGGGGATGGGCCGCTTCGGTGCCCTCCACCCGATCATCGCCCGCACCATGAGCGGGGTCCCGGTGGTCATGTGGTGGTCATAGGCGTTCACGGACGACGCATGGATGCGCAGCAGCACCCGGTCGGGAGCGAGCCGCGGAACAGGCACCTCCCCCACTCGGAGGGTCGCGGCGTCGCCGTAGCGCTCGCCGAGCACAGCGCGCATCGTGGCGGTGTTGGTGGTGGTCATGGGCCCTCCCTCGTTCGTACGTCGTAAGGTTCCCATACATCGTAAGGGGTGTCAATCCTTACGTGGTACGATTCCCACATGACGGCCACCGAGTCGGACGGACCCCTTCCCCGCGCCCCCCTCTCGCCCGAACGCATCGCCCTCGTGGCCGTCGCGCTCGCCGACGAGGAAGGGATCGGAGCCGTGACGATGCGCGGCGTCGCCGAACGTCTCTCGGTGGAGGCGATGTCGCTGTACCACCACGTGAAGAACAAGGACGCACTCCTCGACGGGATGGTCGACGTCATCGTCGAGGAGATCACAACCGAGCTGGACGGCATCAAGCCCCCGCCCGGATGGAAGGAGCGGCTGCGCACCCGGATCCTCACGGCGCGAAAGGTCATGCTCCGCCACCCGTGGGCACCGTCGGTCATTGAGACGAGGACGAGGATCAACCCCAGGCTGCTTCTCTACTTCGATGCCGTCCTGGGAACGATGCTCGAGGGCGGCTTCTCCTACGACCTCGCCCACCACGCACTGCACGCCCTCGGTAGCCGCGCCCTGGGCTTCAACCAGGAACTCTTCTCACCCGACGACTCGGCCCCTCCCGACGAAGGTGCAACGACTCTGTCCGACATGGCCGATCGCGTCCCGAACCTCGTGGGCATGCTCGCTGAGGTCGCCCACGACGACCCTGACTCCACCCTCGGGTGGTGCGACGACCAGACGGAGTTCGAGTTCGGGCTCGACCTCCTCCTCGACGGCCTCGAACGCAAGGTCACCCCCTGACGCGGTTGGGTGCCTCCCGTGAGGGCGGCACCCATCACAATCGTTGAGATGGAAGCGAGTGGTTACCCGCTCGGCGGGAGGATGACTGCGTCGATGACGTGAATCGTGCCGTTCGAGGCCATGACATCGGTGGTGACGACAATGGCGCACTCGTTGAGGACCACACCACCATCAACCACGGCGATGGCGATGCCGGACCCCTGGAGGCTCGTTGCGGCATCGAGCGTCACGACGGTCTCAGCACGCACCTCGCCCTCGATCACGTGATAGAGCAGGATGTCAGCGAGCGCCTCGGGATCGGCGAGCAGCGCATCAAGCGTGCCCTCGGGCAGCGCAGCGAACGCCTCATCGGTCGGGGCGAGCACCGTGAACGGGCCACCCGTCGCGAGGGTCTCGGCGAGGCCCGCGGCCTCGGCAGCAGCAAGCAGCGTGCCGAAGGAACCGGCCTCGGCGGCAACATCGACGATCGGGCCCAACTCAGCGGCGGCCGCGGTCGTGGCGGTGGTCGTCTCCGGGGCGGGCTCCGGGTCACCGGCCGAACACGCAGCGGCAACGAGGGAGAGCGCAAGGAGCGCGATCAGGAAGGCTTCATGGGAGCAAGTCCTTCTATAGGAACGCGCCCGACTCTCGAGCGCCATGCCCCCGTACTACGTGACCAGTCAGCTATCCGGATGACTCAGTCGGCGACGACGTCATCGAGGAGGTTGTCGACCGTTTGCAGCATCTGCTCGGGCGTGGTGAACACGACGACCTCCGGAAGGTCCTCGAAGAACTGGGGTGCGCACTCGATGCTCTCCTCGGGCACGACCAGCACGAGCGGCACCGAGAGGATCCGGCACTGGAACACGATGTCCTCTGCCGATGGCCAGTCGGCATCAGCGGGTTCATGCGCCATCACCTTGTGGAGGTACCCGACGATCACATCGGGCTTGCTCAGTTGGTTGAGCAGCAGGATGTGCGTCCCGTGGTTGTCCGCTCCGTTGGAAATGGGCTGGGTGGCGTATCCGTGGCAGACGAGGGAGGTGAGCACCACCGGGTCCGTCCCCTCGAAATAGCCGATCACTTGCGGCATGTGGTCTCCTCTCAGACGATCCCCTGGGCAAGCATTGCGTCGGCGACGCGTTCGAATCCAGCAATGTTCGCCCCAACCACGTAGTTCCCCGGCACCCCATAGGCCTCGGCGGTCTCCAGGCAGGTGCGGTGGATCCCCACCATGATCATCCGGAGCTTCGTGTCGACCTCGTCACGCGACCACGAGCTGAACGTGGCGTTCTGCGCCATCTCGAGGCCACTCGTCGCGACACCGCCGGCGTTCGCGGCCTTGCCCGGTCCGTACATGATCCCTTCTCGGACGAAGAGCTCCTGGGCGTCGTGGTCGCAGGGCATGTTCGCCCCCTCGGCCACGAGCAGCACCCCTCCCATGAGGAGGTGCTTGGCGTCGACCCCGTCGATCTCGTTCTGGGTGGCACACGGGAAGGCACAGTCGGCCTCGGCGAGGTCCCACGGTCGACGACCCTCCCGGTACTCGACCCCGAAGTGCTCCGCATACTCCCGGATGCGTCCCCTGCGCTCGTTCTTGAGCTCCTTCACCCATTCGAGCTTCTCGAGGTCGATGCCGTCGGGGTCGTGGATGCACCCGTCGGAGTCCGAGAGCGTGACGGGCTTGCCACCCATCCGGAGGATGTTCTCGACCGCATACTGGGCGACGTTCCCCGAACCGGAGACGAGGCAGGTCTTGCCGAGCAGGGAGTCATCGCGCGCCTTCAGCATCTCCTCGGCGAAGTAGACGGCCCCGTAGCCGGTCGCCTCGGTGCGGATGAGGCTCCCTCCCCATCCGATGCCCTTGCCGGTGAGGACCCCGGTGAACTCATTGGCCAACCGCTTGTACTGCCCGAAGAGGTACCCGATCTCACGGGTTCCCACGCCGATGTCGCCTGCGGGGACGTCGGTGTGGGGACCGATGTGGCGATGGAGTTCGGTCATGAACGACTGGCAGAACCGCATCACTTCCCCGTCGCTACGGCCCTTCGGATCGAAGTCGGCCCCTCCCTTGCCCCCACCCATCGGGAGCGTGGTGAGGGCGTTCTTGAAGACCTGTTCGAAGCCGAGGAACTTGAGCACGCTCAGGTTGACCGACGGATGGAACCGCAGGCCACCCTTATAGGGGCCGATCGCGCTGTTCATCTCGACGCGGTAGCCGCGGTTCACCCGGACGGTGCCCTCGTCATCGACCCAGGGGACGCGGAACATGACCACCCGCTCGGGCTCGACCATCCGTCTGACGATGCCCGCCTCGCGAATCTCCCTCCGCCGGTCAAGCATCGGCCATACGGACTCGAGCACTTCCAGGACGGCCTGGTGGAACTCGGGCTCACCCGGAGTCCGGGCAACGAGACCGGTCATGAACTGATCGACCGTCCTGACCAATGGCATCCCTTTCGGCTCGACGGAGGAAGTCTATGCACTCATGCATCCGACAACGCGGACTCGTCCCTGCCCCGCCGACACGCGCGCTCAACCCAGCGTGAGTTCGGCAGCAGGGTGAGGTCCGCTGTTGATAATCGGCGCCCGGTCTCTCGCGACGAAGACAGGAGCTGTACTGATCCAGTGCCCGAGATAGAGACGAGATCAAGAAGAGGCGGGCTGGAGCATTTCCGACGTGGCCGGCCTCACGCTCGGTTTGGTTGCCCCTGAACGAACGTGTGGAGCCTCGTCACCACCGGCTCGGGGCGGCGTCCCGGTTCGCACTCCCGAACACGATCCCGCCGATGGCGATCAAGAAGACCAACGAGCTGGCGACGAGGAGGGATCTCGACCAGTCCCGCTCGATCTCCTCGAACCGCACGAAGGATTGGAAGCCATCGGTGAGACTACAAGGGGGGCCAGAAGGGACGGCAGACGAGCGCCCAGCTGGCACGTTCTCCACCCACGAGACCTCGCCGTCGACCATCGATGGAGTCCAGACGCTGAGGTCCCTGGGTGCGGGACCGGCGATGTACCTGCCGTACTCGTCCCACACGGAGCCATGCGTCAAGTCACGGATCGTGCGGGCGGACGGACACCACGCCATCTCGTTCTCGGCGCGGTGGGTTGACTGCGCCGAGACAACGATGAGGCCCGTCTCCGAATCGATCACCCAGACGGGCTCATCGCCTATGAACGCTGGTGCGATCCCTGATGGGCCGGGGATCGGCAAACCGTAGTAGTCGTCCTCAATGAGCGTGAGACCAGCGAGGGCAACGATGCTGATGACCGCCAGTACCGCAACGACACCGAGTGGCGATCGAAGTGATTCCCTGACTCTCCCCATGCGAATCAATGTACCGAACGGTCGCTTTCTGGCACATGGCAGGGCAAGGGCCGGCTCGTCAACATCCACCTCACCTTGCTGCCGAACTCAACCCGGCGTGACGTCGATGGGGTTCCTGTTCGGCTCGCACTCCCCCTCCGAGTCGGTTCGGTAGCGCGACCCTGACCGTGAGCACGCCGTTCGCGAACTCTGCATGGGTTGCATCCCCCGACGCCCCCGAGGAACAGCACCTCCCTCCGGAACTACCCGAAGTGGCACTCCCTGAGGCACTGGGCGTCCTCCTCGACCTCGTCCTTCGCAGAGGCCGTGTGGTGCGCGTCGCCCGGCTGGTCGGCGACGCGCACCGCACGGTGACCCGACGGGGCCCGTCAGGCCCTTCCAGCAGCCACCTCGTCGGCCCGATTCCGACCTGCAAGGAGGATGAGGTCTTCGTGCAGCTCGAACCAGACGTTGTGGTAACTGTCGTTCATGGGAGCGGCCAGGTAGTCCGTGTCCCCGCCGTCCACGAGTCCTGCCGCCCGACCCAGACGCGCGACGTAGGACCCCAACCGCGGGAGGCCCGGGACGAGGGCCTCCAGCCAGGCAGCGGCATCGACGTGAAGGGCAGCGAAGTCCGCGAGGACGGCGGCGTCGTGCTCCGGGTCGCTGTGATCATTGAGGATCTGCTGGCCCTTGAATTCGCGCATCTGCCAACGGGTGACGATGTCCTTCATCCGATGGTCGAGGGGAAGGAGGGCGTCGAGCGCGGCATCCGCCTGCACCGGCCCCCATGCCTCCCTGTCGGAGGCGATCAGGCCGGCGGCGATGCCCTTGCCGTCCTCGGTGAGCGTGGACATGCCACCCATCACCTCGGCCAGCCCTTCACCCGCGAGCGCATCGAGGACCACGGTCACCGACTCGACGTTCGCGAAGTACGCCTCGGCGAGCCCGTCGGGCATCGCGAACCCCTTGACGAGGAGTGTGCGGAGCACGGCGTCGCGCTCCACCTCTCCACCCCCGACCGACGGGCTCCCTGCCGGACTCGGGGTGGACGCCCCGATCGGGATCCCGAGCTCTGATGCCCATCCGAGGAGTGTCTCGACCTCGGGCATGGCGGTGCCACCGGCGGTGATCATGCCGGGGAAGACCTCACCAGTGGTTCCATCGATGGTGATGTGGTCTCCCTCGGCGTACTCGCGACCGCCGATCGAGACCGAGCGGTCCCCCACGAGGACGGAGGCGGCGCCGACGACCGCTGGAATCCCCCAACCTCGGGCGACAACGGCCGCGTGGCTGGCGAGGCCCCCCGTGGTCGTGAGGATGCCGACGGCCCGGGCCATCCCGTGGACGTCGTCCGGTGAGGTCTCCCGGCGCACCAGCACCACTGCCTCACCCTCCTCGGCCATGGTGACCGCTGCATCGGGTGTGGTCGCGATTCGGCCACCCGCCACGCCGGGTGATGCCGCAAGCCCCGTCGCGATGGCGGGCACGTCCTCGTTTCGCTTCGCTGCGACCTTGGGTGGATCGGCCAGGAGCGATGCCACACGCTCCACTGCCTGTTGTCTCGAGAGGGGGAAGTCGTCGTCCTCGGCCATCTCGACGGCGATCCGCACGGCGGCCTGAGGGCTGCGCTTGCCGATGCGGGTCTGGAGCATCCAGAGCCGCCCCTCCTCGATCGTGAACTCGATGTCGCACACGTCGGCGTAGTGATGCTCGAGACGCGCCGCGTAGCCGCGCAGCTCATCGGCGATCGCGGGGAGCCGGTCGTCAAGGGCAGAGAGGTGCTCCGTCTGGTGGGTACCTGCGACCACATCCTCCCCCTGGGCGTCGAAGAGGAGATCACCGTAGGGCACCGCCTCGCCGGTGGCCGGGTCGCGTGTGAACATGACCCCGGTCGCCGAGTCCGAGCCGCGGTTGCCGAACACCATCGCCTGGACGATCACGCCCGTCCCGAGGTCGTCGGGGATGCCCTCCCGCTCGCGGTAGCTCTTCGCCCGGTCGCCGTTCCATGACCGGAACACGGCCTCAATGGCCTTCCTCAGCTGGTCCCATGGGTCCTCGGGAGCGGGCTCCCCGACGATGTCGGCGTACTGGTCTCGGAAGCGTTCGTGGCACGCGGCCACGAACGCGGCGTCGCCGGTCACCTCTGCCATTCCCCGCGCAGTCTCTTCGTTGAGCCCGAGGTTGAGGATCGTATCCATCATCCCCGGCATCGAGATGGGTGCCCCGGATCGCACGCTCACGAGGAGGGGGTCGGCTGGGTCCCCGAACCGTCGTCCCACGATCTCCTCCACCCGCCCCATGTGGGCGCGGATCTCTTCGTCGAGGGACTCGGGCCATCCGCCCTCGAGGTAGGAGAGGCAGGTCGAGGTCGAGACCACGAACGCCGGGGGCACCGGGAGACCGAGCTCGGTTGCCATCACACCGATGTTGGCAGCCTTGCCCCCGACGATGGACGCGACGTCCGCGAGTGGCAGGCCATGATCATGATCGAATGCGTACACCTGGGTCACGACCGCTCCATTTTCGATAATCGATTATCCGCAGGATATGATTCGTACGCGCCGGCAGTCAACTCACCCAACGGTGCCCGATGGATGCACGCGACGTCCACTGGGCCGGGGTCACGGGCACCCGCCCGAGGCCCCGACGCCGGCGAGCACAGCGAAGCACAGCCCAGCCCAGCCGACGGTGCCGGGCCTGATCAGTAGGCTCGGTGGCCGGACCGACGGCTCGCCCGACCGGGCTCGGAGGAGATGCCATGTCGCAGTATCGGATCGCAGTCATCCCCGGCGACGGGGTGGGGGCAGAGGTCGCCGAGGAGGCCGAGCGGATCCTCATCACCGCCGCCGACCTCCACGGGTTCGAGGTGGAGACGGAGACCTTCGACTGGTCCTGTGACCGCTACCTCGAGGTCGGTCGGATGATGCCCGACGACGCACTCGAGACCCTCGACGGTTTCGACGCCATCTTCCTGGGCTGCATCGGCGACGCCAACAAGGTTCCCGATCACCTCTCCCTCGAAGCGCTCCTCACCATCCGCAAGGGCTTCGACCAGTACGTGAACCTGCGCCCGATCAAGCTCTACCCCGGCGTGGAGACGCCGATCCGCACGGCCACCCCCGAGTCGGTCGACATCCTCGTCATCCGCGAGAACACCGAGGGCGAGTACTCCCACAACGGCGGATTCTTCAAGGTCGGCACCCCCGATGCGTTCGCCCTCCAAACGGGGATCTTCACGTGGAAGGGCTGTGAGCGCACCATCCGCTACGGCTTCGAGGCAGCACGGTCACGGGCAAAGCTCGGACGGGGCGGAGGACCGGTGGGACGCGTCACGAACTGCACGAAGTCCAACGCCTTGAACTACTCGATGGTGTTCTGGGATGACGTGTACGCCGAGGTCGCAGCCGACTACCCCGACATCGCCACCGACATGGCACTCGTCGACGCGCTCACGATGTGGTTCGTGAAGAACCCCGAGTGGTTCGACGTCGTCGTGGCTTCGAACCTCTTCGGCGACATCATCACCGACCTCGGGGCCATGCTCCAGGGGGGAATGGGCTTCGCCGCCGGCGGGAACGTCAACCCTGAGCGCACCCATCCCTCGATGTTCGAGCCGATCCACGGCTCGGCACCCAAGTACACGGGAAAGCGGGTCGTCAACCCGATCGCATCGATCGAGGCCATCCGGATGATGCTCGAGCACCTCGGCGAGGAGGAGGCCGCCGGCCATGTGCAGTCGGCCGTGTCCGCCACGCTCGGCGCCGGTGAGGTGAAGACCAAGGACATGGGCGGCACTCACACGACCGACGAGATGGGCTCAGCCGTCGAGTCGGCGATGCGGGCGACTGCCTGAACGCCAAGGAGGCACACGAATGACACAGGTACGCGTTGGAGTCGCCGGGTACGGCGTCATCGGACAACGACTCGCGGCAGGGGTCGCTGCCCAGGCGGACATGGAACTCGTCGGCGTCGCCGACATCGCACCCACCCTGGCGGTACGGGCCCTCGTCGAGCGGGGTATGCCGCACCGCCTCTTCGCTGCTGCGCCGGGTGCGGCCGACGTGCTCGAGGACGCAGGAGTTCCCGTCTCCGGGGGGTTCGACGACCTGCTGGCGGGTGTCGACATCATGCTCGATGCCGCCCCGGGGGGAATCGGGGCGAAGAACAAGGCCGCGTACGTCGAGGCCGGCGTGAAGGCGATCTTCCAGGGCGGTGAGGCCGCCGACGTCGCCGATGTCTTCTTCCACGGGTACGCCAACTACGAGGCCGGGATCGGACAGGACTACCTGAAGCTCACCTCCTGCAACACCACGGGGCTCATCCGCACGGTCCACTGGCTCGACCGGGCATTCGGCGTCGAGAAGACCGCCATCACGATCATCCGGCGGGTCGCTGACCCCGGGGACACCCATCGCGGCCTCGTCGACTCGCTCCAGCTGGAGCCGATCCCCAACCACCAGGCCGTCGACCTCATGAACATCATGCCCCACATCAATGCCACCGGCCTCCTGGTGCACACCCCGATCACCCACGGGCACATCATCACGGTGCTCGCGACGCCGAGGACGAAGGTCACCCCGGCCGAGGTCGCCGAGGCATTCCGGGAGCACCCCCGCATTCGCGTGGTCCGGATCGCCGACGGATTCACCACCAACACGTCGCTGTTCAACTACGCACGGTTCCTCGGGCACGAGCGGGGAGACATGTACGAGGTGGGGCTCTTCGAGGAGACCATCGGGATGTCAGGTGACGATGTGATGTTCGCGATCAACATCCCGCAGGAGTCGGTCGTGATCCCCGAGACGATGGACGGCATCCGTGCCGCAATGCGGATGCAGGAGGACCAGGCCGAGGCGGTGACCCTGACGAACTCCTACCTCGGCATCGGCTGAGTCGACCATGCGGATCGCTTCGATCGGCGACCTCGATGTCAGGGGCGCCCACGTCCTGCTGCGCGTCGACATCAACTCACCGATCGATCCCGCGACGGGCCATATCGCCGACGATACGAGGATCACCAAGAGCCTCCCCACGATCCGCGACCTCGCAGACGCGGGGGCACGACTCGTCCTCATCGCCCATCAGGGAGACACGCTCGACTACCACAACCTGGTCCCGCTCACCGAGCACGCCACCATGCTCTCGGCGAAGCTCAGACGACCGGTCGGCTTCATCGACGACGTGGCGGGCCCGGCGGCCCGAGCGGCGATAGGCGCGCTCGGGGACGGGGAGATCCTCCTTCTCGACAACCTCCGGTACCTCACCGAGGAGGTCTCGACGTTCGAGGCGGCGGTGAAACTCTCCCCGGAGCAGATGGGCGGGACCTATCTCGTCCGGAACCTCGCTCCCCTCTTCGACTACTACGTGAACGATGCGTTCGCCGCCGCACACCGGAACGCGCCTTCGATGGTGGCCTTCCAGGAACTCCTCCCATCCGCGGGCGGGCGGCTCCTGGTCGATGAGATCGCTGCCCTCTCGGGCTTGGCGGAGCGTCCCGACCGGCCGTGCGTCTTCGTCCTCGGAGGGCTGAAGATCTCCGACGCGTTCTCCATGTTGGACAAGGTGCTCGCCGATGGCACCGCCGACACCGTGCTCACGAGCGGGATCACGGGCCAGGTCATGCTCATGGCGAGGGGAACCGCACTCGGCCAGCCAACCGAGCAGTTCATCCGGGATCGTTCACTCGACGCCTTCATCCCACAGGCCTCCCTGTACCTCCGGGAACACGGCACCCGGATCCAGGTACCGGTCGACGTGGCGATGGTCGAGGCCGGCGTGCGAAGGGAACTCGACGTCCGGGACCTCCCGGCCGACTCGATGATCATCGACATCGGGGGACGGACGATCGAGGCCTACCGGGAGGTCATCTCACGGGCTGCCACGATCTTCGTGAACGGCCCGGCCGGTGTGTACGAGGATCCACACGGCGCCGCCGGGACAAAGGCCCTGTGGGAGGCGGTCGCCGCCTCGTCCGGTCACTCTGTGATCGGCGGCGGCGACACGGTTGCCAGCGCCAGGCGGTTCATCGACACCAGCGACATCGATTTCGTCTCCACCGGAGGCGGTGCGCTCATCCGCTACCTGAGCGGACAACCCCTCCCCCTCCTCGACGCGATGGAGCGGGCGCACCCGGCTCGGCGGGCGGGCCGAGATGAAGATGACAGAAGCCGACCACCGAAGGGATGACCCATGACCCGGCACTTCATCGAGCACGACGCCATCGAGCCCGATCGCGTCCCCTGGGGTGAACGCCGCACACTCTCGAGCCCGTCGAGCACCGGCTCCGAGCAGATCGTCCTCCTCCACGTCACCCTCCGACCCGGTGCCTTCCATGCGTTCCACCGCCACCCCGAGCAGGAGGAGATGCTCTTCGTCCTCGAGGGGACGGTCGAGCAGTGGGTGGGCACGGAACGCCGCGTCCTCTCCACCGGGGACTCGTGCTTCATCCCCCGGGACATCCCACACGCCTCCTTCAACGAGTCCGGCGAGGTCGTGCGCCTCCTGGCGGTCCTCAGCCCCGCCGTGGGCCCGACCGGCCACACGATGATCGATGTCTCGACGGAGGAGCCCTGGGCCTCCCTGCGCTGAGCGAAGGCACGCACCACACGCCTCCGCCTCCCACCAATCACTCCGTGGCGACCCGGTGGCGCCAACCGTCCCCGAACTAGTATCGTGCGAGGTATCGATAATCGATGATTTGGCTCGGAGCAGTTTCCACGGGCCGAATCCGGGTCCAGGAGGGCGCTCATGAAACTCACCGCCGTCACCCGAGAGGACGCTCGGGTCTTCAACCTTCCGGGACGTGACTGGCTCCACTACGTCGGTCCGGAGCTCAACGGGGCACAGAACCTCACCATCGGGTTCTCGGTCTTCCCCCCCGACTCCGCACCCGAGGGACACGTCCACCCCACGCAGGAAGAGTGCATCTTCATCACCAAGGGCAAGGGCGAACTCGTCACCCCCGAGGGAACGGTCCCGCTCGAGCCCGGCACCTGCGTCTACATCCCGGTGGGGCTCCACCACCAGACGGTCTCCCACGGACCCGACGACCTGGAGATGGTCACCTCCTTCTCTCCCCCCGTGGTCCCCGGGTCCTACGAGGACGACGAGTAGGCGAGGGCACCATGAGATCAGTAAAGACCCCCGAGGAGCTCGCGGACATCGCACGGCAGGCCCGTATCCACATACTCGACGCGGTGCGACACGCCAAGGGAGGCCACGTGGGTGGCCCCTATTCGGCCGCGGACATGCTCGCCGCCCTCTACTTCAACGTCCTCGACATCCGACCCGAGGAACCCAGCTGGCCCGATCGCGATCGGTTCGTCCTCTCCAAGGGGCACAGCTCGATCGCGCTCTACACGATGCTTGCGCTGCGCGGGTACTTCCCCGTGGAGGAGCTCCACACCTTCGACTCGATCGACTCGCGACTGCAGGGGCATCCCGACATGAGCCAGACACCGGGCATCGACATGTCGTCGGGCTCGCTCGGACTCGGCTTCTCCGGGGCCCTGGGAATCGCGCTCGGCGCCAAGGCCCAGGGCAAGGACTTCAGCACCTACGTCATGCTCGGCGACGGCGAGTGCAACGAAGGCGTCGTGTGGGAGGGCGCCCACGTGGCGGCCCGCTACGGCCTCGACAACCTCATCGCCATCGTCGACCACAACAAGCTCCAGCAGTTCGGCTGGAGGGGCGAGACGATCGCCGACAGGATCACGCCCTACACCGAAGGCCAACTCGCCCGCCGCTGGGCGGCATTCGACTGGCACGTCCTCGAGGTGGACGGCCACGACATCAGCGCGTTCCTCTCGACCGTCGCCGAGGCACAGGCGGTCACCGGCTCACCGGTGGCCATCATCGCCCACACCATCAAGGGCAAGGGCGTGTCGTACATGGAGAACGACTACACGTGGCACAGCAAGGTGCCGACCGACGAGGAGTTCGCGATCGCCATGGAAGAACTCGGCGCCACCGCAGGAGGTGCACGATGACCGTCCTCGAGCAGGGCAAGCCACTCCGTGTCGCCTTCGGCGAGACCATCACCGAGCTCGGACGGAAGAACCCCAAGATCGTCGTCCTCGACGGTGACACCGGAAGTTCCACCCGAACCGATCTCTTCGAGAAGGAGCACCCCGAACGCTTCTTCCAGACCGGAATCGCCGAGCAGAACATGCTTGGCATGGCCGCCGGCATGGCCACACTCGGACTCACCCCGATTGTGAGCACCTTCTCGTGCTTCATCGTGTCGCGGGCCCACGACTCGATCCGGGTCCTCATCGCCCAACCGAAGCTCGACGTGAAGCTCATGGGCGGCTACGCCGGCCTGCTCGCCGGGATGACGGGGAAGACCCATCTGATGTTCGATGATGTCTCCATCATGCGATCGATGGCGAACATGACCATCGTGGCACCGGCGGACGAGGTCGAGACCCGCCAGGCGCTCGAGGCGATCGTCGAGTACCCGGGTCCGGTGTACGTACGCCTCACGCGCCCCAACTCGCCCATCGTCTTCGGCGACGACTACCGCTTCGAGGTGGGCAAGGCCGTCGTCGTGCGCGAGGGCTCCGACATCACCGTCTTCTCCTCGGGCACGCAGACGGCACGGGCGTACGAAGCCGCCGATTCGCTCGCTGCCGACGGGATCGACGTGCACCTCGTGCACGTGCCAACCATCAAGCCGCTCGACGTGGAGACCATCGTCACCGAGGCCCAGCGAACCGGTCTCGTCCTGACGACGGAGGAACACACGATCGTCGGCGGCCTCGGCGGCGCCGTAGCCGAGACCCTCGGCGAGCATGCCCCGCTGCCCATGAAGCGCCACGGCCTGCAGGACGTATTCGGCGAATCGGGCCCCAACGACGCGCTTCTCGAGAAGTACGGCATCTCGGTCGACAAGACGGCCGAGGCCATCGCCAATCTCGTCCGAGGGGCGGGGAGCCGGTGAGCACCCATGGAAAGGACACAACGATGACCCACGACGAGCTCTTCGACCTCAGCGGGAAGGTCGCGATCATCCCCGGCGGAAGTGGGGGCATCGGCTCGACACTCGCGGCGGGGCTCGCAACGGCTGGTGCCCGGGTGGCGATCGTCGGCCGCAACGCCGAGGGCCTCGAGCGGGCGGCTGCTCCCATGCGCGCCGAGGGCCTCGAGGTCCTCGCGGTCCAGGCCGACCTGACCAAGAAGGACGATGCCGACCGCGCCGTCGCAGAGACCCTCGAGGCCTTCGGACGAGTGGACATCGTCCTGAATGCCATCGGCGGTGGGGCGGGGAACGTGCTCTTCGACGCCCAGGACTACCCCGAGAAGGAGTGGGACTGGATCTTCGACCTCAACGTTCGCAGCACGGTCCTCCCGACCCAGGCGGCGGTGCGGGCGATGATCGAGCAGGGTGAGGGCGGGAAGGTGATCAACATCTCCTCGGTGCGGGGCCAGCTGGGCATCAACGCCGGCTACTCCGCCTACGTGGCGGCCAAGGGAGCCATCGACTCCCTCACCCGCCAGTGGGCAACCGAATGGGCCAAGCACGGGATCACCGTGAACGCCATCGCCCCGACCTTCGTCGACACGCCACAGGTGGCAATGCTCCTCGAGGATCCCGACTTCAAGGCCGGGGTTGTGAACCGGATCCCGATCGGTCGCGTTGGCGAGACCGTCGACCTGCTCGGCCCCGTGCTCCTCTTCGCCTCCCACGCATCGGCGTTCGTCACCGGGCAGATCCTGACCATCGACGGCGGCCTCACCGCAACCCAATAGCTGACCCACAGGAGAAACCAATGGAGAACGTCACACCCAACATCTTCACGGAGACGCGGGTTCGGGGGTGCAACCCGAGCTACGTGACCACGTCTGACGGCGTCGTCGTCATCGACACGCCCCAGCTCCCCACGAAGGCCGTGCAGATGCGCAAGGAGGCCGAGGAGCACGGCGCGATCCGCTACGTGATCAACACGGAGCACCACGTAGACCACATCTTCGGAAACTACTACTTCAAGGGCGCGGGGATCGTCGCCCACCACCAGGGCGTGTACGACAACTTCATGGTCGTCGGCCCGGAGCTCGACCCGTTCGCCTACGCCGCCGAGGCGCTCCCGACGGACGATCCGGACGGTGTCGCGATCTTCCCCGACAGGGACGAGTACTACGCCGACCCCAACAAGGGCCAGCTCGTCTTCACCGGCGACCTCACTATCCGGGTGGGCGGTCACACCTTCGAACTCATCCACACCCCCGGGCACACCCCCGGCCAGGTCGCCGTGCACGTTCCCGAGGAACGCGCCGTGTTCACCGGCGACACGATCTTCAGTGAATGCCAGACGTGGCTGATGACCTCCAACGTGGACGAGTGGCTGGTCGCACTCGACACGCTCCGGGAACTCGACGTGGACCACGTCATCCCCGGCCACGGTCCGGTGACCACCAAGGAGTACCTCTACGTCCAACGCTCCATGCTCATGGAGTGGAAGACGGCGGTGGCAGCGGCGATCGCCCAGGGCTGGTCCCGCGAGGAGACCGTGGAGCGCGTCCACTTCAAGGATCGCTACCCGGTGGACATCGGCCAGGAGTACATGATGGACTACATCAACGAATGGAACGCTGGCTCGCTGTACGACAAGCTCACCGCGTAGGGGCCCTTCTGTTGGGACCGCCCGTCGGTCGGCAATCCTCCTGTCCGACGTGACCGATGGCGCATCACGCACCCTCCCGTGGCGGGCGGTCCTGACAGCAACCGGTATCGATGCCATCAGCATCCTGCCGGGCTTCCTGGTGGCGAGCCTCGCCGTCAGGCTCCATGACGACCTCGGTCTCACCCCGGGCGACCTTGGCGTCGTGATCGGGGTCTTCTTCGGTTCGGCGGCCATTGCCTCCGTGCCTGCCGGCCGCCTCGCCGAGCGCATCGGATGGGCACCATCCCTGCGAATCGCGGCGCTCCTCGCGAGCGTCGCGATGGCCGCGATCGCCCTCCTCGCGCACTCTGCCTGGGCACTCCTCTGGTGGTGCGGGATCGGAGGCCTGGCGTCGGCGCTCGCTCACCCCGCCTCCAACCTGGCAGTGGCGCGCTGCGCGCCCGTCCAACGCCGCGGTTTCGTGTTCGGGGTGAAGCACGCCGCGGTCCCGGCATCGACGATGCTCGGAGGCCTCGCCGTCCCCTCCCTCGCACTCACCATGGGGTGGCGCTGGGCGTTCGTTGCCGGAGCACTCCTCGGCGTCACCGCACTCCTCCTGGTCCCCCACCCGGCACCCCCGGCCGGCGGGGAGCGGGAGATCGCACCCGAGGCGCCCGCTCCCCCACGCCCCATGCAGCGTCGGCTCTTGCTCATGTTGGCGGTCGCGGTCGGCCTCGGCGTCGGCGGGATCGATGCCCTTGCCTCCTTCATCGTCAGCTACGCGGTGGAGATCGGCATCCCGGAGGGGACCGCCGGGCTCGTCCTCGCAGCAGGGAGCATCGCCGGGATCGTCACCCGGATCGTCACGGGGTTCTCCATCGACCGCAGGGTCCGGTCCGATCTCTCCGCTGTGGTCGCGTTGCTCCTCGCCGGTGCCGGGGGCATCGCGCTGCTCACGCTCGACGGGCTCCTCGCGTTCTACGTGGGCGGACTCATCGCCTTCGTCGGCTGCTGGGGATGGTCAGGGCTGTTCACCTTCGCAGTCGTACGGGACCACGAACACTCGCCCGCGGCAGCCACGGCGGTGACCCAGGCCGGCAAGCTCGTGGGCGCTGGGCTCGGCCCTCTCGCGTTCGGGCTTCTCGTCGACGCCCGCTCCTACGAATCGGCATGGTGGGCGACCACCGGGGTACTCGTCCTGTCTGCCGCGACGATGTTCACCGTCTCCCGGCTCCGCCCACAGCGCAACTCCTGAATTCGATGCGGGCCCATCGGCCCACGTCGATCACCTACGAGGGTTCGTCATCGCCCAGTTCCTCGAGGAGGGCCGGGAGTCGAGCGTCGATCGCCGATGCGATTCGATCGCGGACGTCGGCGAAGAAGGCCTGCCGCCTGAACTTCGGGTCCGGGATGTCGGCTCCGGACGGATCGAGCAACTCGCCCTTCCCGGCGAAGGCAGGGAACCGCTTCGCCATCTGCTCGAGGTGCCCTGCATCCATGCAGAACACCCGATCAGCTCCCTCCAACGACTCCTCGGTCACCCGCGTCGATCGTTGCGCACCGAGGTCGATCCCCCACTCCGCTGCCACCGCAACGCTCCGCGAGGACGGCCGCCAGCCCTCCCAGGCCCGGGTCCCGGCTGATCGAATGACGATCCCACGGTCCTCCAGTTCCCCCGGGCCGATTCCCAGGGCCTCTGCGAGACGAGCGCGGAGGATGGCCTCCCCCAGCGGGGAGCGTCCGACATTGGCTGTGCAGAGGACGAGGATCGAATACCCCATCTCAGGGTTCGATGATGACCTTCATCGCTCCGCCCCGACGCTCGTTGAACGTGTCGAGCGCCTCGGCGAACTCCTCGAGTGAGAACGTGTGTGTGATGAGGTCGGCAGACCGAATCCGGCCGTCCGCGACGAGTGGGATGACGTGGCGCATCTCCCCAGCGGTCGCCCGCACGCCGACAAGTTCCTTCTCGTACAGGACGAGGTCCTGGAGGTCGAGCTCGACCCCTTTCACCGGGATGCCCACCGCGGCAGCCCGGCCACCCTTGCGGAGGGCAGCGAGGGACCACCGGAACGAGTCCGGTACCCCGGCGCAGTCGAGGACGACGTCGGCCCCCAGCCCAGCGGTCATCTCACGCACCGTCGACACGGGGTCGCCCACCGAGTAGTCGACGACCTCGTTGCCCATCTCCGCAGCGAGCTCGAGGCGGGCACCCCTTCCGACGACGATCACCCTCGCTGCGCCACGGGTGCGAGCAGAGTCCGCTGCGAGGAGCCCGACGGGGCCCGGTCCGAACACCACGACGGTGTCGCCCGGCCGCACCCCGCCCTTGTTGGCGGTGTGGAGTGCAATGGATGCCGGGTCGATCGTGGCCCCCGTGGCATAGTCGAGCTCATCGGGAAGGTGGAAGATCGCCTTGCCTCCATGGACGACGTACTCGGCGAATGCTCCCTGATGGTTGTGACCGTACTGGCGGTGGAGTCCTTCCTTGCCGTAGTTCTCACACACGTTGTAGTGGCCCTCGACGCACTTCTGGCAGAAGCCACACGCATCGTGGGACGTGCCGGCGACCCGATCCCCGACGGCCCAGCCGAGCTCCGCAGCGCCAGGCCCCAGTTCGACGATGTCACCGGCCCACTCGTGACCGGGGATGAACGGCCATCCCGGGGGCCAGAAGCCCGGGTAGTCACCACGAAGGAGGTGCGCGTCGGTGCCGCAAATCGTAACGGCGCGAACACGCGCGAGTACCTCGTTCCTGCCGGGTGACGGCTTCTCCACGTCCTCGATCGAGAACTCGTTTGGTGCCGTCACAACCAGGGCACGCATCTCCAACCTCCTACACCATGGCCAGCGGGTCGATCATCGACCCCGTGGCTCCGCGGATCTTCAAGGGCAACGCTACGAACAGGAACTCATACACCCGGTCCCGGGCGATCTCCTCGAGGTACACGCTCTCGAGGAGGTAGACGCCGTGCTCGATGAGCAGCTTCGCATGCACCGGTTGTGGGTTGGCCGGGGTCCCCCGATCAGGGGCGGGCTGCACTTCGTACGTCTCCGTGTCGGTGCCGGTCGCCACGACGCCCCGCTCGAGCAGCCACTCGGCGGCGGAGAGATCAGGCCCTGCGGTCTTGTGCTCTGCCATGCGATCGGCGTCGGGCCAGAAGGAGAGGTAGCCGGTCCGCACCAGCACCACATCCCAGGGGCGCACTTCGACGCCCTCCCACTCGGCGATCGCCTGCATCTCATCCGCGTCAATCGGAGCGCCCGCGGGAAGCGCCTCCACACCGCGGAAGCCGGGCGCGTCGAGCAGGACCCCCCTCGTGAAGAAGAACGGGAGCTTCGAGGCGTCACCGACGATCGGGCCTTGATCGGTGAGGTGGTCAGCGGTGTTCCCACCCCCGTACCAGTGGTTGTCATCGCCCATGGTCATGTGGGCGAGGGCATCGACGTGCGCGCCCGAGTGCGAGGTCGCCATGAGGTACTCGGCCATGTAGCCGAGGCCCACCTCGTTGGGTGGTCCCCACGGTTGCGCCCCCTCGGCCTTGATGCCCGGGGGGGAACGGAAGTTCAGGACTTGGAAGGGCGGATGCCCCGGGAAGAGCGGCATCCCCGGAAACCTCGACGTCGCCAGGGAGTACCCCTTCCCCCGCTGCACGAACCGGGCTGCGTCGACCATCTGTTCGGCCGGGATGTCCCGAATGGGACCGACTTCCACGTAGTCACTCATACTGCCTCCACCATCGCTTCCCAGACGCGTTGGGGCGTGAGTGGGAGGTCGCGGATCACCAGGCCGGTCGCATCCGCCAGGGCCGACGCAACGGCTGGGGACACCGCAAGGAGACCTCCTTCACTCATCCCCTTGATCCCATATGGTCCCGGACCGTCGGCATTCTCGATGCTGTCGCTCACCATCTCGAGGGGGAGGTCCATGCTCGTCGGGATCCGGTAGTCGATCGCACCGAGGTTCCGCACCCGCCCCTCGTCGTCGAAGATGTAGTGCTCCATGAGCGTGTGGCCGAGGCCCATGATCGCCGCACCCTCATCCTGCCCCCGCACCTGACGCGGGTTCATGGCGGTACCAACGTCACCCACCGTCACGTGGCGTGTGATGGTGATCTCACCCGTCCCCCGGTCCACCTCGAGTTCGATGGCGGTGGCCACGAACTCGAAGAACGCAATCGTGCCACTGAGCGGATGGCTGTAGTCCTTGTCCTTCCGCATCTCGCCGTTGCCGACGAGCTCGCCTCCCAGCGGGCCGAAGCCGGCGGCGAGCGCCTCGCGCATCTCCACCTTTCGCCCGGCGACATCGACGACGCCGTCGCGCAGGATGACCTCCTCCGCCTCGACCCCGAAGGCGCCTGCGGTGAGCTCCACCAGCTTTGACTTGACCTCCTGGCAGGCGTTGAAGACCGCCGTCCCCATGAGGACCGTGGAGCGGCTCGCCGACGTCTGTTGGTCGTAGGGGACCACGGAGGTGTCACCCATGACGATGTGGATTCGATCGAGGGGCACGCCCAGCTCCTGGGACGCGATCTGTGCGAAGACGGTCCGTGCTCCCTGCCCCATGTCGGAGGTACCGGCGAACACGAGCACGCTCGCATCGTCGAGGAGGCGCACGGTGGAGTAGGAGAGCCCTGTCGTCGGACCCGGCTTGATGGCAATGGCGATGCCGCGCCCGCGTCCCGGCGCCCGTGGCTCGTCCCACCCGATCAGTTCGGCAGCTCGCCTGACCGTCTGCTCCCAGTCGCCATCGGCGGGAGTCTCGCCCGGGATGAACACCTCGCCCTTCTTCGCGAGGTTGCGGAGGCGGATCTCGAGCGGGTCGATTCCGAGTGCCCTGGCTCCTTCGTCGAGGTTCGATTCCCGGGCCCAGGAGACCTGCGGGGCGCCGAAGCCACGGAATGCGGTCGACGGCGTCGTGTGCGAGAGGATGCCACGATTCACGATGCGCACTGCCGGCACCCGGTACGGGCCGCCGGCGACGTAGTTGCCCTTCGTCACGACGCGGTCGGCGATGTCCACATAGGCGCCGATGAGGAAGTTGCTGTCGAAGTCCTCGAACACGAGTGTGCCGTCACTCGCGAACCCGGTGCGGAGGCGGATCTCCGCCGACGACCGTCGCACCGCCTGGAACGACTCCTCGAGAGTCAACACGAGTCGGGCGGGACGCCCGGTCAGCATCGCGATGAACGCGACGAGGGGCTCGAACTTCGGGTTCTGCTTCCCGCCGAAGCCACCACCGGGGTCAGGGGCGTACACGCGCACCTTGGACAGCGGGAGGTCGAGGAGCCCCGCAAGCATGCGCCGCAGGAGGTACGGGTGTTGGATCGTGCTCCACACCTCGATGCCGTCCCCGTCGGGTGCGGCCATGAAGGCGTGTGGCTCGATGGCGAAGTGGGTCACCATCGGGAACGCGTACGTGTGCTCGATGACGACATCCGCCTCCTGCGCGTCGACGTCACCCCATCCGAACTCACGCTCACGGAGGATGTTCGTCTCTGCCAGGGGATCATCGGGGCGGAGGGAGGGATCCTGCACGAGGGGTGCATCCGCTGCGAGCGCGGCCTCGATCGAGAACACGGCGGGGAGCTCCTCGTGTTGGACGCGAACCAGCCGGGCCGCCTCCTCGGCTGCCTCCCGGGTGTCCGCTGCGACCGCTGCCACCGGGTCCCCGTGGTACTTCACCTCGCCGACGGCGAGCACCGGCCTGTCCTGGTACTGGGGGCCGAACCGTGGCATCGGGTCGGGGAGCTGGTCGGGCGTGAGCACGAGGCGGACCCCGGGGACCCGCTCTGCTTCCTCCGAGTCGATCGAGATGATCCGGGCGCGAGCACAGTCCAGTGTGACGAGCTTGACGTGCAGCACGTCCTGGAGCTTGATGTCGGCCACGTACTCCTGGTGCCCGGTGACCCGATCGATGCCGCCGAAGCGGCGAGCCTGGAAGCCGATTCCCTCTGTACTCATGCGCCCATCTCCGCGGCGGCACGCACCGCCTCGGCGATCTGTTCATACCCCGCGCACCGGCAGAGGTTGCCGGCCATCGCCTCCTGGATCTCCTCGATCGTCGGGTCCGGGACCTGGTCGAGGAGTGCCTGCGCCGAGATGAGTTGTCCCGGGATGCAGAACCCACACTGGGCCGCGCCGGCATCGAGGAAGGCCTCCTGGAGGGGGCTGAGGTGGCCATCGTCGAGCGCGAGCCCCTCCACCGTCGTCACCTCCGAGCCATCCACCTCCACGGCGAGCATGAGGCAGGCGTTCATCGGTCGTCCGTCGACGATCACACTGCACGCCCCGCACTCACCCACCACACAGCACTCCTTCGTGCCGGTGAGCCCGAGTTCATCGCGGAGCGCGTCGAGGAGCGTCCGATGGACCGCCACCTCGAACGATCGCGGCTTGCCGTTGAGCGTCACGTCGATGACCATCGAGGTGCTCATGTCGTCTCCTTCCCGAGTCGAGAGATTGCGGTCTCCAAGGCCCTTGCGCCGAGCACGCGGAGCATCGCCAGCCGGTAGGCGGGGCTCGCCCGCAGCGATCGCTGTGATGGAGTCGCCGCGGCGAACATCTCATCCAGCAGCGGCGCCTTTGCTTCGATCGGTGTGTCCGGGTTGGCGAGCTCCCCGGTGGCGTCCTCTGCCAGCAACACCCTGGGGCCCACGCTGCCGAACGCGAACCGTGTGACACCGTCATCCTCGACACCGCAGCAGAGCGTGATCGATGCGAGGTCGGTCCCCCGCCTCCTCGTGAGCCTGGTGTAGGCAGCGCCCATGGGCCGGTCGAGGGGAGGGAGTTCGATCCCCGTGACGAGTTCGCCCAGTGCGAGGGCGACCTTCCCCGGCCCCAGGATGAAGTCATCGAGAGGGATGGTGCGCCGTCCGTCGGGGCCGGCGATGGCGACCCTGGCCCGGTGGATGAGAAGGGGTGGCGCAGTGTCGGCGGCCGGGGACCCGTTGCAGATGTTCCCTGCCAGCGTTGCCCTGGTTCGGATCTGCACGGAACCAACCACCACTGCGGCCTCGACGAGGGCGGGGAATCGCTCCTGCATACGGGGGTCCCCCGTGATGTCACTCATCGACGTGCCGGCGCTGATCCGGATCCACCCGTCCTCCTCGGTGATCGAGGAGTGGAGCTCGGCGATGCGCTTGAGGTCGATCACGACGTCCGGCTCGGTCCAGTGGTTGCGCATCTCGATGACGAGGTCGGTGCCACCCGCCAAGAGACGGGCGCCCGTGCCGTGCTCCGAGAGGAGTCCCACCGCCTCGTCCACCGTCTCTGGTCGCACGTACTCGAAGGTCTTCATGGGCGGCTCGTCCGATCAGAGCACACGATCGACCTCGTCCATCAACTCCTGTGGTGTCGCGGCCCGGATGAAGTAGTACGGCACCGTGGCGAAGCGCTGGACGAAGTCGGCACGCTTCCTGCGCAACTCCTCCGTGTCGACGATCGGCATCGGGAAGCCAGGAGCGAGCAACTCGTTGAGGAGGAAGTAGTTCTGGAGGGAGTGCAATGTCTGGAACTGCGCCTCGAATGTGCCCATCTCCACGAGGCTCGGGTCGAAGTTGCCATCGATGGCCGGCACGATGACCGCATCGACCCTGCTCGGCTCATCATGGTCGCCCCACGTCGGCATCTCGCCGAAGAACTTCTCCACGCCCCTGTTGGGGGATGCCTTGTCGGCCCGCTCGGTCCCCTTGGCTCGCTTCTTCAAGAACACGTCCTTCGATCCCATCACGGCGACGCCGTCCTCGTTGATCACCGTCGTCTCTGTGGAGACCAGGGCCCCCCCACGTCTGCAGGCCTCGATCTGGCACATGCTCTTGCCGTGGTTGGACTCCCCTCCGAGGAAGAGGACCGTCTTGTCGCGGTAGCGCACAGCGGCCGCATGGAACGGATGCAACCCGGTTGCCTCCATCTTCAACGCGAGCATCGTCACCACGACCTTCTGGAGGGGACCCGCTGCCCAGTCCCCCACAAACGTCATCCTCTCCCCGTCATAGGAGATCTCCTTCTCGCCGTCCTGATACCAGACGATGTCTGGGGCAGGGAGCGTGACGGTCGGCTCGATGTTCACCTCTGCGAGCCGGTAGTTGAGGAAGTTCATGTCCTCGAGGACGTGGTCTCGGGGTGCGGAGCCGTGGACATCCACCCGCAGGCGAGCACTCCCGCCTGACATCTCCTCCGAGAGCTGCAGCATTGTCATTCTCCTTCGTGTTCGGTCATCGACCGATCATGCTTCGTCGTGAGGGGACGGACAGTCCGCCCATCACGTTCATGTCGTCTTGTCTGTCGGCTCCACCTGGTCGGAGAAGACCGCCTCGTCCGTATCGAGGACGAGCTTCTCGGCCTCCCGCGCGTGCGCCCGCATCACCGCGGCCGCCCCATCGGGATCCCTCGCCTCGAGCGCTTCGAGGATCGCAATGTGGCGATCCCCCAACCAGACGAGGTCGGTGCCGGGGACCATGGCCGTGACGTACGTACGTGCGTACGGCTCGAGCAACGACCACGTCCGCTCCAGTGTTTGGTTGCCCGCAGCCTTCACGATGAGGGCGTGGAACTCCGTGTTGTTGATCGCGTGGCCGTGCGCGTCACCGCTCTCGGCGAGCTCGTGCATCTCCTCGATCAACTCCCGGAGCTGCAGGAGGACCCCCTCGGTGACCCGACTCGCTGCGAGGCGGGCTGCGAACGCCTCCAGCTCGCCTCGCACCTCCATCGCGTCGACGAGCTCGTCCTTGGACGGTTGCCGTACCCGGGCACCGCGGTACGGCTGCATCTCGATGATGCCGAGCGTCGCCAGGTCCCTGAGGGCCTCGCGCACCGGGGCCTGGCTCGTCCCGAACTCGCGTGCCACCCGGGTCTCGACGATGCGAGACCCGGGTGCCAGCTCACCTTCGAGGATCCACTGAAGGATGCGATCCTTCACCTGGGCACTCAACGTCGTGGGTGCCACGGGATCCTTCGGGGGTTCGGACCCTCCGATCATGGAGTGAAGAGGTCCGATCCGACGACGTCACCCTCGACGGCGTCGTCGGCGAGGATGTCGACCACGCCGGTGGACCCGTTGACACGCAACAGGTCGCCCGACTTGATCTTCGTCGTCGCAACCGAACTACCGATGACGGCCGGGATACCGAACTCACGGGCGAGCACGGCAGGGTGCGACACCGTGCCGCCTGCGTCCGTGACGAGGGCGCTGATCCTGGTGAACAGGGTCGTCCACGCCGGGTTCGTCATCTGGCAGACGAGGATGTCGCCCTTCTCGACCTGGTCGAACTCGGCAACGCTCATCACGACCTTGGCGCGACCCTGGTACACGCCCGGGGACCCGGCGATGCCAACCACCTGGTCCTCGGACTCGGGCTGCTCCATGTACAGGCGATCCGGGAAGCCCCAGAGAGACAGGTAGGGGAACTCGAGCTGCGACTCCGTCGCGGTCCCGATCCAGTCCTTGGGCCGCACCGCGTAGGCCGCCTGCCGCTCCCGCTTTCGTTCGGCGATGATGCTCTTCGCGTCGTATCCCTCGGTGTCCCCGACGAATGCGCGCAGTTCGTTGTAGCGGAGCATGATCACGTCATCCGCGTCGTCCAGGGCGCCCATGTTCACCAGGTGGCGTCCGATGCAGATCAGCACGACGCGGAGGTGGGCATTTGATCCCTGGTCGATGTAGAAGTGGTGGTCCGGCGTGAGCGGCGCCATCTTCAGGTTGATGTCGTTCGCCGCCTTCATCTTGTCGTACGCCTCACCCTCAAGGCCGGCGAGGATCTCCTCACTGGCGGCCTTGATGTCGTCGGCGAGGTGTTGCACCGCCGACAGGTAGTCGTAGTCGGAGTCGATGTAGCTCCGAATCACCTCGATCACGGGCTCGGCCTTCTCGTACCGGCTCGGGAAGATGAACTCGTGGCTCCACACCGCGTGCCAGCCGAACTCCTTCTGGTAGGGCTTCAGCTTCTCGGCGACGAACGCCCGGCCCTTCTCGGAGGCATCGAGTGCCTCGAGGATGGCACCGGGAGTGTCGATCGTGAAGATCTCGGAGAGTTCGGCATCGGCCTTGATCTGCTCCTTCATCTTCCACAGGGCCTCGATGGAGTCCCAGTTCCGATCCTTCGCGGAGTTCTGGAGGCGGCCGAGGAGGACCATATCGGCCTCGCCCCTCACCTCCTCCATCACTGCCTGGAGGTTGAGCGTCGCCGACAACTGGGCGAAGTTCAACATCCAGTGGATCTTCCAGTGGCGATCATGGATGTCGATCGCGTCCTCGAAGATGGTCATCCACTCGGCGAGGGAGATCTCCTCCCAGCGCTCGATGCGGTCCTCGAGGTAGTCGAAGTTCCTCCGCATCTCGGGGACGAGGCGGTCATTCCACCATTCGGTGAAGTTCTCGCCGTAGGTCGGGAGCACGAAGTTGAGGTAGTTCCCGATGTCACCGGCGTATCCCGGGTTGTCCTTCGGCACCCGCGAGACGTAGGTGGACCCGTACTCCATGGCGCCCACCTGGACGTCCGGATCGGCTGGGATGGCTGCCGTGTAGAGGTAGCCGTTGACGTTCTTGGCGAGCCAGTCCGAGGCGAACGGGGTACCGAATCGCCGGAACATGTGGTCGCATGTGAGCCACCACCCGCCGATGTCGAAGTACATCGGTGAGAGAGGCTGTGGGCAGTGCAGGTCGTCGTACACCCAGAAGAGGCTCTTCTCCTCCTCCGAGTCCCAATCGATGGGGAAATCGTCATCCCCGAGGAACTGCTTAATGATCTTGCTTTCGTCGGCCATGCAGTCGGCTCCTTTCCAGCCTGTGGTTCCAGCTACTCGTCCGGGGTGTCCCGGTCCCCGTCAGGTTCTCGTCGCCATCGCCTCCTCTCCCCCCTCCAGCCATGTGGGCGCCGCGTGGCCCGTCCCCAGGGGCACCGCGTTGAGCGGGTGTCCGTTCAGTCGGGAGGACCTGGGCAGGCACCTCCCGGGGTGCTGGGGTGGAACTCCCGTTCGGCAGGTAGCACGGTGCTCTTTGGGTCGAGGCTCGGGGGTCGTACCCAATAGGGCGACACTACCCGTACCGACCGCTCCCAACCGGGCGGCGGCTGCACCCCGAGGGGGACCGGCGTCGTGGGATCCAAGAATGCGAAATCCTCTATCTTCGATAATCGATTACCCTACCACAGCGAGAGGTCGCTGCTCCCCCGAGCAGGGCGCCACCCTGGTGGCCTCGACTCACGGGTGGAACGACCTCACCGTATGACCCTCCGCGACGGAGCCCGGCGATCACTCGCCGGGCTCCGTCGCGGAGGAACCAATGCACTCATGCTCGGGAGATGGTGCCCTCCCACGTACCCACCTTCTCCCCCCGCAGGGCGTCTTCGTCGAACCAGTAGCTCGTGACCGCCTTCGTCTCGGTGTAGAACATCACTCCGTCACGGCCCATCACGTGGAGGTCGCCGAAGAAGCTGTTCTTGTGCCCGCTGAACGGGAAGACGGAGATCGGGACGGGGATTCCCACGTTCACGCCCACCATGCCGGCGTCGATCCTGCGAGAGAACTCGCGGGCGTAGTACCCGCTCTGCGTGAAGATGGTCGCGCCGTTGGCGAACTCGTTCCGATTGATGAGCTCCACGCCTTCATCGAAGCTCTTCACCCGCTTCACATACAGCACCGGCCCGAAGACCTCCTCGGTACCACAGGACATGCCCTCGGTGACGTGGTCAAAGACCGTCGGACCCAGGAAGTAGCCGTCCTCGAACCCCTGGACGACGGCCTCGCGGCCATCGAGCACGAGTGATGCCCCCTCTTCAATGGAGCGATCGATCCACTTCGTCACGAACTCCTTGTGCCCCGCATTCACCAACGGGCCCAGCTCGGTCGACTCGTCGTAGGCCGGGCCCATCTTCCGCTCACGGGCGAGCTCGATGATCGTCGCAACGAGCTCGTCGGCGATCTCCTCCTCGACCGCGATGGCGGGGAGTGCCATGCAGCGCTCTCCGGCGCATCCGAAGGCCGAGTTGATGATCCGCTGCGCCGTGGCTCGGATCGGGGCGTCGCGCATCACGAGGGCGTGGTTCTTGGCCTCGGTGAGCGCCTGTACCCGCTTCCCATTCGCCGCCGCCGTAGCATAGATGTGCCGTCCGACCTCGGTCGATCCCACGAAGCTCACACCCTGCACGAGGGGATGCACGAGGAGGCGCTCCGCTTCGTCGCGCGAACACGTGACGACATTAAGGACCCCGGGCGGGAGACCTGCCTCCTCGGCGAGCTCCGCCATCCGCATGGCCGTTTGGGGCACGAAGGACGCTGCCTTGAGAACGAACGTGTTCCCGGTGGTCACCGCAAGCGGCATCATCCAGCCCATCGGGATCATGGCCGGGAAGTTCCAGGGGGCGATGCCGACGAAGACACCCATCGGCTCTCGGAAGGTCACGGTGTCGTACCCGGTCGCCACGTTCATGAGGGAGTCACCCATCATGCTCACCGGGAGGGCGCAGGCGAGCTCCACGACCTCAATCGCCTTGAGCACGTCACCGCGGGCTTCGGAGTAGCTCTTCCCCATCTCGGTGGAGAGGAGCTTGGCGAGGTCATGGAGATTGGCGTCGAGCTTCTCCTTGAGCCGGAACATCACCTGGACGCGTTGGGTGATGGGTGTGTCCCGCCACGCCGGGAACGCAGCCGCTGCCGCCTCGACGGCACCGTCGACCTCTTCGGCCGTGCAGCGCGGTGCTTCGGCCATCACCTCGCCCGTGCTGCTGTTCGTGATCTCGTAGTACTTGCCGCTGGTCGTGTCGCGCCACTCTCCACCGACCAGGAACTTCAGGCGTTCTGCCATGTCGACACCTCGCATCCGGGAGCGGGTTCTCCACGCTCCAACAGTCCATCGATAATCGATTACCTTACCAGTTGCTCGCCGGTGATGGTGGGGGCAGGTTCCCGTCCCCCACCGGGGGGATCAGAGGAAGAGGAGGGCGACCGCCCCCGCGGCGAGCAGGACCACCGTCACCCGGTCGAAGCGCTCGCGGTCGATGCGCCCCACGAGGGCCCGTCCCGCCACCACCCCGACCGGGATGAGCGTCCATGTCCAGATCGTCGAGAGGATCAGGTCGGGATCGAAGAGGCCCGCCGCGAAGTAGGTCGGCACCTTGAGGAGGTTGATGGTGGCGAAGAGCACCGCGCTCGTCGCCACGAAGCGTCGCGGGTTGAGGTCGGTCGTCATCAGGTACACGACCACCGGCGGGCCCCCGAGGTGGGCCAGCGTGGAGACGAGGCCAGAGGTCGCACCAGCCGGCCACACGTACCGGTTCGCCTTGCGCGGGTCGAGTCGGAGCGAACGGCTGGTGACGTGGAAGACGGCGAAGCCGAGCATCGCAACGGCGATGATCTTCCTGAGCGCCACCTCATCGACCATCGAGAGGACGATGCTCCCGACCACGATGCCGATGAGGGATGCGACGAGGAGCCGGAGGTAGATACGCGTATCCCACTGTCGCCAGTGGGCAGCCAGCGTGAACCAGTCGGCCACGATGAGGATGGGGAGGAGGAGGCCGATGGCGGCATCGGCCGGGAGGGTGGCCACGAGCAGAACGGTCACGAACGGCCCGATGTTCCCTGCGACTCCCGCCTTGTTGAACCCGATGAGGAACGAGGCGAGTGCGACGGCTGCGGTCATGGTGGGGAGACGACAGAGCGGCGGCAGCGGGTTCGCCCGCTGCCGCCGCTCGTCGTATCAGTTGGTTGTCGGATCGTCTACCAGGTGCAGTCGTCGCCGTCGCACTCGGCCTCGATGGCGATCTTGCCGATCACCTCGAGCGCCTTGTCGGCGTCGAGCAACTCGGGGGCCTGCAGCGTCCCATCGGCGCCGTAGGGCAGCATGCCGAACGTCACGGCGTTCACGCCACCAGGCGTGTAGGTGCCAGGACCCGTGATGCCCTCGTAGTCGATGTCCTCACCCGCCCTGATCAGGCCGAGGCACTCCTCGTACGTGTAGCACACGGTACCGGGGGCCTCACCGACCTCGAACATCGCCGGCGCCCAATCACTCGCGTTGTACGAGCCGCCGTACTCGACGGCGAGTGCCGTCTGCACGAGGAGGTCGTACGCCGAGAAATGGTAGGCGTTGTCCGCGCCACCATGCGTGTCCCCATAGCCTGCGGCGTTGTTCCACAGGTCGCTGAAGAAGTCCCACGCCGGGTTCTCGTTGTAGGCCAATCCCGCGAAGCCGATGAGCTGCTGCGTCGGGATGACGTCGGTGCCCAGCGCCTCGATGAACTCGGGGATCTCCCAGCCGGACTCACCGATCCAGACCAGCGAGGCACCGGCCTCGGCTGCACCGTTGATGAGGTTCGCCGACTCGATGGAGCCCGCCTGCACGATCACCACGTCGGGGTTCAGCGAGGCGATCCGCTCGGCCTCGGCCCGGTAGGAGGGCTGCTCGGCCGGGACGTCGATCCGGTCGAGGACCTCGATCCCGAGCTCTGCCGCGGCCAGCTCGGCGGCGGTCGCCGCGATCTGGAAGCCCTCGACCTGCGTGGCGAAGATCACGACGTTCGCCGCGCCGATGTGATCGGCGTACAGCGCACCGGTCATGCCCAGCGCCTCGTCGAGGCCCTGCGCCCGGAAGATCGGCTCGGAGCCGACACCACCGAGGTTGCCCGGGATGGTCCCACCGTGGACGGTCGGGGCGAGCGGCGAGTCGTGCTCGGCGACCCACTCCAGGAACCACGGGCGGTAGGTCCGATACCCGTGGGCGGGGCTCACGAGGATCTCCGCGCCGTGCTGCTCGAGGCAGGTGCGGGCCGCCTGGCCCTCACCGACGGTCCCGAGGTCCTCACTCACGAACTCCCAGGAGCGCCCAAGCGGGGGATCGACGTTGATCACCTGATCGATCGGCAGCGTGAGGCTCGCGGAGAGGAACTCCCCATAGGCCGCGAACTCACCCGTGTAGTAGGCGAGCTCACACACCACCACCGGTGA